>NZ_NCVC01000014.1:0-152634 GCF_002096735.1 Streptococcus mitis
GTTCATAGATCTGAACTTTATCATCATAACTCAATTTCATAATAAAACACCCCAAAAGTTAGATTTTTTCTGTCTAACTTTTGGGGTGCAGTACAAAAGCTGGTTTCTTTTTTATTATTAGATCACATGACGTTCAAAGGCATCATCTGAAATCCCTTGTTCCAAGATGAGTTTTGCCCATTCTTTAGCAGAGAAGAGGCTGTGGTCCTTGTAGTTTCCGCAAGATTCGATGGTTGTTCCAGGGACATCTTCCCAAGTAGTAGTCTCAGCGATTTCCTTGAGCGAATCCTTGATAACGGCCGCGATTTCAGCGCTAGTATGACGTCCCCACATAATCATGTGGAAGCCTGTACGGCAACCAAATGGTGAACAGTCAATCATGCCGTCGATGCGGGTACGGATGAGCTTGGCCAAGAGGTGCTCGATAGTGTGAAGGCCAGCAGTAGGGATAGAGTCTTCGTTTGGTTGCACTAAACGAATATCATAATTGGAGATGATGTCTCCCTTTGGTCCTGTTTCTTCCCCAATCAAGCGAACATAGGGTGCTTTAACAATGGTGTGGTCAAGTTCAAAACTTTCAACAATAACTTCTTTTGACATGGTAAATCCTTTCAGTTTTCTAATTTCATTATAACATAAAGCCGGCTCCTGAGGCGAAGAGAAAACCTCTCCGAGAGTGGAGAGGTTCAAATCTTTACTTACGATACAAGCGGTCGTATTGGTAGTAAGGGTCAAAGGTTACATTGATACCCAATTTGCGAAGGACATTCTTGTCTTCATCGGTTAAGATGATGGTTGAGTGAGCTTCGCTTCCTTTGAGGTTGCCAAGTTCTTCCATAGCACGAGCAGCGTCGGGATTTTCCGTAGCTGTGATAGCTAGTGCAATTAGGATTTCATTTGAATGAAGGCGTGGATTGCGGCTACCCAGATGATCGATTTTAAGACCTTGGATTGGCTTAACAACTTCAGGTTCGATTAGTTTTACTTCTTTAGCAATGTCAGCTGATTTCTTGATGGCGTTGATCAAGGCAGCTGCTGTAGGGCCGAAGAGTTCTGAGTTCTTACCAGTGACAATTTCTCCGCTTGGCAATTCAAGGGCTAGGGCTGGTCCGCCAGTTTCTTCAGCTTTTTGGCGTGCAGCAACAGCAACCTTACGGTCTGCAGGTGTGATACCGAGGTCGTTCATAAGCAACTCGATTTTCTTGACAGCTGCTTCGCCAACTTTTTCGGCTTTGAAATCAAGAACAGTTTGATAGTAACGGCGGATGATTTCTTGTTTAGAAGCTTCCACAGCAGCATCGTCATCAGTAATAGCGAAACCAACCATGTTGACACCCATGTCTGTTGGTGAAGCGTATGGAGATTCACCGAGGATACGTTCCAACATGCGCTTGAGCACTGGGAAAATTTCGATATCACGGTTGTAGTTGACAGTGGTTTCTCCATAGGTTTGGAGATGGAAGGGGTCAATCATGTTGACATCATCAAGGTCAGCTGTGGCAGCCTCGTAGGCCAAATTGACTGGGTGATGAAGGGAAAGATTCCAAACTGGGAAGGTTTCAAACTTAGCGTAGCCAGACTTGATGCCATTGATTTGGTCGTGGTACATATTGGACATACAGGTTGCCAATTTTCCAGAACCAGGTCCAGGAGCGGTTACGACAATCAAGTTTCGACTGGTTTTGATGTAGTCGTTTTTCCCCATACCTTCTGGAGAAATGATGTGATCCATATCCGTCGGATATCCTTTGATTGGATAGTGAAGATAAGAATCAATTCCGTTTTTCTCAAGTTGGTTGCGGAAGGCATCTGCAGCTGGTTGACCAGCGTACTGTGTGATGACAACGGAGCCAACAAAAATTCCCAATTCATTGAATTTATCAATCAAACGAAGAACTTCTTGGTCATAAGAAATGCCCAAGTCACCACGTGCTTTGGAATGCTCGATGTTGCTAGCATTAATGGCAATCACAACTTCAACTTGCTCTTTCAATTCTTGTAAGAGCTTGATTTTGTTGTCAGGCTCATAACCAGGAAGGACGCGAGCGGCGTGGAAATCTTCTAACATTTTGCCACCAAACTCTAAGTAGAGCTTGCCGTCAAATTGGTTAATGCGCTCCAAAATGTGGTCGCGCTGTAGATTCAAATATTGTTCAGAACTAAAAGCTTGTTTTTTCATTTTTTTACCTCTGACCTCTATTATAATAAAAAATTGGAAGTTAGGAAACTATGGAGTTAAAAAAGGAATCAAAAAGATTAGGCAAACGCTTGCACAAAACTCTGAAAAGCGCTATCATAGACTATAGATTATTAAAATAATGAGGTAAGAAGATGCAAGAAAAATGGTGGCACAACGCCGTAGTCTATCAAGTTTATCCTAAGAGCTTTATGGATAGCAACGGAGATGGAATTGGCGATTTGCCAGGTATTACCAGTAAGTTAGACTATCTAGCTAAGTTAGGAATTACAGCGATTTGGCTTTCTCCAGTTTATGACAGTCCTATGGATGATAATGGCTATGATATTGCTGATTATCAAGCGATTGCGGCTATTTTCGGGACCATGGAGGATATGGACCAACTGATCGCGGAAGCTAAGAAACGTGATATTCGTATCATCATGGACTTAGTGGTCAATCATACTTCAGATGAGCATGCTTGGTTTGTCGAGGCCTGTGAAAATCCTGATAGTCCTGAACGAGACTACTATATCTGGCGGGATGAACCCAACGATTTGGAGTCTATCTTTAGTGGGTCTGCTTGGGAGTACGATGAAAAGTCAGGTCAGTACTATCTCCACTTTTTCAGCAAGAAGCAACCTGATCTCAACTGGGAAAATGAAAAACTTCGTCAGAAAATTTATGAGATGATGAATTTCTGGATTGATAAAGGCATTGGTGGTTTCCGCATGGATGTCATTGACATGATTGGGAAAATTCCTGACGAGAAAGTAGTCAATAATGGTCCTATGCTCCACCCTTATCTCAAGGAGATGAATCAGGCGACCTTTGGAGATAAGAATCTCTTGACAGTAGGGGAGACTTGGGGAGCAACGCCTGAGATTGCTAAGTTCTACTCAGATCCAAAGGGACAAGAATTGTCTATGGTCTTCCAGTTTGAACATATCGGTCTTCAGTATCAGGAAGGTCAGCCTAAATGGCACTATCAAAAAGAGCTGAATATCGCTAAGTTGAAAGAGATTTTCAATAAATGGCAGACAGAATTAGGAGTTGAGGATGGCTGGAATTCGCTCTTCTGGAACAATCATGACCTTCCTCGTATCGTATCAATCTGGGGAAATGACCAAGAATACCGCGAAAAATCTGCCAAAGCCTTTGTAATCTTACTTCACCTCATGAAAGGAACACCTTATATCTACCAAGGTGAGGAAATTGGGATGACAAATTATCCGTTTGAAACGCTGGATCAAGTAGAAGATATTGAATCCCTCAACTATGCGCGTGAAGCTCTTGAAAAAGGTGTTCCGATGGAAGAAATCATGGACAGTATCCGTGTCATTGGTCGTGACAATGCCCGTACCCCTATGCAATGGGACGAGAGCAAAAATGCTGGTTTCTCAACAGGTCAACCTTGGTTGGCAGTGAATCCAAACTATCAAGCAATCAACGTTCAAGTGGCGCTGGCAAATCCAGATTCTATTTTCTATACCTATCAGAAACTGGTCCAAATACGTAAGGAGAATAGCTGGCTGATTCGAGCTAACTTTGAACTCTTGGAAACAACTGACAAGGTCTTTGCCTATATCCGTAAAGATGGGGACCGTCGTTTTCTAGTTGTGGCTAACTTGTCCAATGAAGAGCAAGACTTGACCGTAGAAGGAAACGTCAAATCGGTCTTGATTGAAAACACCGTGGCTCAGGAAGTCTTTGAAAAACAAATCTTAGCTCCATGGGATGCTTTCTGTGTGGAAATGACTGACTAAAAAGTGAGAACCTCAAGCTTATAGAGTTTGAGGTTTTGCTAAAAGTTTTTTAGAGAATTCTTTTAAATAGATTTTTTAGAATTTTCTAAAAAATCTGTCAAAAGCTCTTGCTTTTATAATAAAATAGGGTATAATAGTGAAAATACTATTTTGAAGGAGATTATTTATGCAATCGAAAAAGTGGCTCTTAGGAGCGGGAGTGACCTTGAGTGCGGCCCTTCTTTTGGCAGCTTGTGGTAAAAGTGATAAGAAAGCAGATGCCCCGAGGAGCTTTTCTTATGTTTATGCAGTGGATCCGTCTTCCTTGGATTATAGCGTTACGAGTAAAAGTTCTACTTCTGACGTGATTGGTAATGTTGTTGATGGTCTTTTAGAGAATGATAAATATGGGAATCTTGTTCCGTCTTTAGCAGAGGATTGGACTGTTTCAACCGATGGTTTGACTTACACTTACAAACTTCGTAAGGGGGTGAAGTGGTATACTTCTGAAGGAGAGGAGTATGCAGAAGTTAAGGCGCAGGATTTTGTTACAGGTCTGAAGCATGCAGCAGATGCTAAGTCAGATGGTCTTTCTTTGATTGAAAAATCAATCAAAGGTTTGGAGGCTTATGTTAGTGGTGAGACCAATGATTTTTCAACTGTAGGTGTTAAAGCTCTTGATGATTATACGGTAGAATATACCCTTAATAAACCAGAAAGTTTTTGGAACTCTAAAGTAACAACAGCAACCATGCTCCCTGTAAATGAAGAATTTTTGAATGCAACAGGCAAGGATTACGGAGCGCCAACCCCATCAAGTATTCTTTACAATGGTCCATATTTTTTGAAATCTTTGATTTCTAAATCTGTGATTGAATATGAAAAAAATCCTAACTATTGGGATAAGGAAAATGTCAAGATTGATAATGTAAAATTAACATTCTATGACGGATCAGATCAAGAATCCCTTATCCGTAGTTTCGCTACAGGAGCATATAATACAGCGAGACTTTTCCCAAATAGTTCAAGTTTTGCTTCTACCAAAGAGAAATATGGAGATCAGATTATTTATAGCCCTCAGGAAGCAACTAGTTATTACTTTACTTTTAACGTAAATCGTCAATCATATAATAAAACAGCCAAGACAGATGAAGGACAAAAGCTTTCTACAAAAGAAGCCATGCTGAATAAAAATTTCCGTCAAGCAATTAATTTTGCCTTCAATCGCCACGCCTATACAGCTCAATTAAACGGTGAAGAGGGTGCGGATAAGATTATTCGTAATAGTCTAGTGCCAGATAATTACGTTCAAGTAGCTGGGAAGACCTTCGGACAGTTGGCTCAGGATGAACTACTGAAATATGGAGAACAGTGGAAAGATGTGACTCTCACAGATGGTAAGGATACAATTTACAATCCAACAAAGGCCAAGTCTGCATTTGAAAAAGCGAAGTCAGAATTGCAAGCTAAGGGAGTGAGTTTCCCGATTCATCTAGATGTGCCAGTAGAACAGACAGATGTAGTTGCGGTGCAACAAACCAATTCGCTAAAACAATCAATTGAAGAAACGCTTGGAACGGAGAATGTGATTATAGATGTTCTTCAAATGACAGATAATGAGAAGGAAAGTATTACTTCTCAAGCTAAAGTTCCAACCCAAAAAGATTATGATTTGAACGGAACAGGTTGGGGACCAGATTACCAAGATCCAGCAACCTATCTCAATATTTTAGATGCTAAGAAGGGTTCTGCCTTGAAACATCTAGGTATAACAAAGGGCAAGGATCCTGAAGTTGTGGCAAAAGTTGGCTTGGATGAATACAAGAAGCTCTTGGATGATGCGGCTTCTGAGACAAGTAATCTTGATAAACGATACGAAAAGTATGCTAAAGCACAGGCTTGGGTTACTGATAGTTCACTTCTTATTCCAGTTGCTTCTTCAGGGGGCTCTCCTATGGTTAGTCGTACTGTTCCATTTACCAAAGCTTATTCACAGGTCGGTATTAAGGGGGATCCATTTATTTTTAAAGGAATGGAACTTCAAAATGATATTGTGACAACTAAAGAGTATGATGCGGCCTTCAAAAAGTGGCAAAAGGAAAAACTGGAATCGAATGCTCAGTATCAAAAGGATTTAGAAAAGCACATAAAATAACGTGAATGAGATTCTTGCTTTCGTTAGGTTATCAGTTAATTCATTGATATTTAAATGATAAATCGCATAAAAACAAGGGAGGACTGTATGAAAGACAGAAATCCTTTGTTTTTTTATGACTAAAGTTTATAAACTTTCATTCTAGAAATTCAATTAACTTTACAAATTCCCACTATTTTGGTAAAATAAACCTATGTTATAAAAACTAACATAAAGGAGAAAGAAGATGACTACAAAAAAGCGTATCCTTAGTGCAGGTCTGACTGTTGCAGCTGCCTTGCTGTTAACTGCTTGCGGACAATCAGGTTCAGATACAAAAACTTACTCATCAACCTTTAGTGGAAACCCAACTACATTTAACTACTTATTAGACTACTACGCTGATAATACAGCTATTATTACTAACCTAGTTGATGGTTTGCTTGAAAATGACAACCACGGAAACCTAGTTCCATCTTTGGCAGAGGACTGGTCTGTTTCAAGCGACGGTCTGACTTATACCTATAAACTGAGAAAAGATGCCAAATGGTTTACGGCTGACGGTGAAGAGTATGCCCCAGTCAAGGCACAAGATTTTGTGACAGGTATCAAATACGCAGTGGATAATAAATCCCAGGCCATTGACTTGATTCAAAACTCAATCAAGGGCTTGAATGATTATATTACAGGAGCGGATTCTGACTTTTCTAAGGTTGGAGTGAAAGCCATTGATGACCATACTGTTGAGTATACTTTGGCGCGCCCAGAACCTTACTGGAACTCAAAAACAACCAACAGTATTCTTTTCCCAGTGAATGAAGAGTTTCTAAACTCAAAAGGGAAAGATTTTGGTACCCTATCTCCAGATAGCATTCTCTACAGCGGACCTTATTTGTTAAAAGATTTCACATCAAAATCATCGATCGAGTATGTGAAAAATCCGCATTATTATGATCATGACAAAGTATCGATTGAACACGTAAAATTGGCCTATTTTGATGGTTCAGACCAAGAATTGACCATCCGTAACTTTGAAAGTGGAGCTTATTCAATCGCAGGTGTTTATCCAAATAGTTCTAACTTTGCTAAGACCAAGGAGAAATATAAGGATAATATCGTCTATAGCTTGCAGGACAAGACTTCTTGGTATTTCAATTTTAACGTCAACCGTAAGGCCTACAATCACACTGCTAAAACAACAGATGAGCAGAAGAAGTCAACTGAGACAGCTGTTTTGAACAAGAACTTCCGCCAAGCGGTGAACTTTGCCTTGGACCGCACAGCCTATTCTGCTCAGTCAAATGGGGAAGAAGCGGCTAGCAAGACCCTTCGTAACACCCTAGTACCTCCTACATTTGTCCAAGTTGGAGACAAGACTTTTGGAGAAGTAGTCGCTTCTAAATTGGTCAACTATGGCACAGAATGGTCAGGCATTAACTTGGCAGATGCTCAGGATGCCTATTTCAACAAAGAAAAAGCTCAAACAAAATTTTCGGAAGCTAAAAAAGAATTGGCAAGTCAAGGTGTAACTTTCCCTATTCACTTGGATGTTGCAGTTGATCAGACAAGTAAAAATGCTGTGACAGGCATGAACTCAGTCAAGCAGACCCTTGAATCAGTTTTGGGTGCTGATAACATTGTCATTGATGTTCAACAACTTTCAACGGATGATTTTAATAATGTAGCCTTTTTAGCGCCAACACCAGCTGATCGTGACTATGATTTGAACTTTGATGGTTGGGTAGGTGACTACCAAGATCCGTCAACTTATCTTAATCCTTTCAATGCAGAGGATGGGTTCTACCTCAAGATTTTTGGTTTAGATGCTCAAGAAGATAAAGCTAAGATTGCTAGCTTGGGGCTTGATACTTACACCAAGATGCTCAAAGATGCAGATAGTGAAAATAAAGATGTAGCCAAACGCTATGAAAAATATGCTGAAGCACAGGCTTGGATGATTGACAATTCTCTGATTATGTCAGCCATGTCAAGTGGTGGAACAGCTTCTGTAACCAAAGTAACGCCATTTACAAGAGGCTATTCACTGGTCGGCATCAAGGGTGATGGCAATAACTACAAGTACATGAAACTGCAAAAAGATACTGTGACAACCATACAGTTTGAAGAAGCTAAGACTAAATGGGAGCAAGAAAGCAAAAAAGCAATCGAAAAAGCTCAAAAAGAAGCAGAAAATCATGTTAAATAAAGATGAGCGAGGTTCCGTAAGGGGCCTTGTTTTGATGTTTATATAGTAAGTTTATTGATGTAATTGGTTGCAAGTCAAAAAGAATGTTTCGGAAAGAAGATGAAAATGCCTTACCTAAGCGGATTTACCCCGCAAGTGTATTTTTTTATGATATAATAAAATGAAATAAAAATTGATAATAGAGGTATATCGTGAGTAGATCTTCGAAGCGAGCTCGTAAGGGTAAAACAAAAATATTGATTAGTTGGGGGTTGCTAGCTATCTATGCATTACTAGCAGTCTTTTTATTGTTTTTGATTTTCAAGTACAATATGCTAGCCTTCCGATATCTCAATATAGTGGTTGCTGTCTTAATTGTAGCCTTAGCCATCTTGTGCTTCTTTTTAATTCGGTCTAAGAAAGCTAAAAATCTAACGCTGATTTTATTACTGCTTGGTGTGTTAATCAATGGAACTTCTCTCTTTGCTGTAGGGCAGTTCATTGGATTTACCAGTCGCCTGAATGCGACATCGAACTACTCACATTATTCGATGAGTATTGCGGTATTAGCAGATAGTTCAATTGATAATATCAGTCAGGTAACCAGTGTAACGGGGCCGACTGGGACGGATAAGGATAATATCCAACAGTTGATGAATGATCTTAAGGCTAGTCAAAATAAGGAATTGACAGTCGAAGAAAGCAGATCCTATCTTGCGGCCTATAAGAGCTTGTTAGCTGGCGATACAAAGGCAATCATTCTAAACAGTGTCTTTGAAAACATTATCGAATCAGAATATCCTGACTATGCTTCAAAAATTAAGAAAATCTATACCAAAGAATTAACCAAGACGGTTGAAACTCCAAAAGATGTCAAGGGTGACAGTTTCAATGTTTATATCAGTGGAATTGATACTTACGGTCCAATCAGTTCGGTTTCTCGTTCGGATGTCAATATCATTATGACAGTGAATCGCGAAACGAAAAAGATTCTTTTGACAACGACCCCTCGTGATTCCTATGTTCCAATTGCAGATGGTGGTAACAACCAAAAAGATAAGTTGACCCATGCGGGGATTTATGGAGTAGATGCTTCCATTCATACACTGGAAAATCTCTACGGTATTGACTTGAACTATTACGCTCGTTTGAATTTCACTTCTTTCTTGAAATTGATAGATCTTCTCGGTGGAGTTGATGTTCATAATGATCAAGAATTTACTGCTCATACAAATGGGAAGTTCTATCCTGTAGGGAATGTTCATCTTGACTCGGAGCAAGCTCTTAGCTTTGTACGTGAGCGTTATTCATTGGCAGATGGAGACCGAGATCGTGGTCGTAACCAGCAAAAAGTCATTGTTGCAATTCTGCAAAAGTTAACTTCGACAGAAGCTTTGAAAAATTATGACAGTATTATAAAGGGTCTACAAGATTCCGTGCAAACTAATATGCCACTTGAAACCATGATGAACCTGGCCAATGCCCAACTTGAGAGTGGTGGAACTTATAAGATTAATTCGCAAGATCTTAAAGGAACAGGGCGTATGGATTTGCCATCCTATGCCATGCCTGATAGCAACCTTTACATGATGGAGATAAGTGATAGCAGTTTAGAGTCAGTCAAGGCTGCAATCAATGATGTGATGGAAGGAAAATAAGACACAATGATTGATATTCATTCGCATATCGTATTTGGTGTGGATGATGGTTTAAAATCTAAGCAAGAAAGCAAGGTCCTTTTGACAGAAGCCTATGGACAAGAAGTACGGACTTGAGAGGTAAAACATGCAATTGTAACATCAATTAAAGTTATCTATCTTGTACAATTGCTACAACAGTTTGTTAAAAAATAAAAGGAGGGGGTTATGTACGATTATCTTGTTGTTGGTGCTGGTCTTTTTGGTGCAGTTTTTGCCCATGAAGCAGCCTTAAAAGGAAAAAAAGTAAAAGTTATTGAAAAACGGAATCATATCGCGGGTAATATCTATACTCGTGAAGAGGAAGGAATTCAAGTTCATCAATATGGTGCCCATATATTCCATACTTCTGACAAGGAGATTTGGGACTATGTAAATCAGTTTGCTGAGTTTAACCGTTACACAAACTCCCCTGTTGCAAACTATAAGGATGAGATTTATAATCTTCCTTTTAATATGAATACCTTCAATAAGCTTTGGGGAGTTGTAACGCCAGCAGAAGCACAGGCTAAGATTGATGAGCAACGTGCTGTTTTAAATGGCAAAACTCCTGAAAATTTGGAAGAACAGGCTATTTCTCTTGTAGGTACAGACATCTACGAAAAATTAATCAAAGATTATACAGAGAAACAGTGGGGCAAGCCAACTACGGAACTTCCAGCCTTTATCATTCGCCGTTTGCCAGTACGCCTGACCTATGATAACAACTATTTTAATGATACCTATCAAGGGATTCCAATTGGTGGATACACTCAAATAGTTGAAAAAATGTTGAATCATGAAAACATTGATGTAGAAACAAATGTTGATTTCTTTGCCAATAAAGAACAATATATGAAGGACTTCCCTAAGATTGTCTTTACTGGTATGATTGATGAATTCTTTGATTATAAATTAGGTGAACTAGAGTACCGTAGTCTTCGTTTTGAAAATGAGACCTTGGATATGGAGAATTACCAAGGAAATGCAGTTGTGAACTATACAGATGCAGATACCCCGTATACTCGTATTATTGAACACAAACATTTTGAGTTTGGGAATCAAGCAAAGACGATCATTACTAAAGAACATTCTAAAACATGGGAAAAAGGTGATGAGCCGTATTATCCAGTAAATAATGATCGTAATAATCATTTGTATAAATCATATAAAAAATTGGCAGATGAACAAGGGAATGTTATCTTTGGTGGTCGTTTAGGACACTATCGTTATTACGATATGCACCAAGTAATTGGAGCAGCTTTACAGTGTGTAAGAAATGAGTTAGATTAAACACCTAGAACTGTTACCAGTTGCTATTTAGAAATGTGATTGATAATTCCTTGACTACCTAATGTAGTTGAGGTATTTTTGATATTATTCATATTTTTGCAATCTTATTGTTTAAAAAATAATTTTCAAAAATTCAGAAAATTGTATTGACAGGACTCAAAAAAGGGGCTATAATGAATAAAAAAAAGGAGAAGACTATGAAAACAAGAAAAGTATTGGCTCTTGCGGGAGTAACTTTATTAGTAGCAGGTGTCTTAGCGGCTTGCTCGGGTGGTTCTGCTACTAAAGGTGAGCAGACTTTTGCATTTACATACGAGACACATCCAGATAATCTCAACTATTTGACAACTGGTAAGGCAGCGACTGCCGACATTACTAGTAATGTAATTGATGGATTGCTTGAAAATGACAAATACGGGAACCTTATTCCCTCAATGGCAGAGGACTGGTCAGTTTCTAAGGATGGCTTGACTTACACTTATAAGATTCGTCAGGATGCTAAGTGGTATACATCTGAGGGAGAAGAGTATGCTCCTGTTAAGGCTCAGGACTTTGTGACAGGTCTTAAATATGCGACAGATAAGAAATCAGAAGCCCTTTACTTGGTACAAGATTCAATTAAAGGTTTGGACGCATACGCTAAAGGGGAAAATAAAGATTTCTCTCAAGTTGGGATTAAAGCGATTGACGATCAAACAGTCCAATACACTTTGAACAAACCTGAAAGTTTTTGGAATTCTAAAACAACCATGGGTGTCTTGGCACCAGTTAATGAAGAGTTTTTGAACTCAAAAGGGGATGATTTTGCCAAAGCAACAGATCCAAGTAGTATCTTGTACAATGGTCCTTATTTGTTGAAATCTATTGTAACCAAATCTGCTGTTGAATTTGCGAAAAATCCTAACTACTGGGATAAAGACAATGTCCATATTGACAAAGTGAAATTGTCATTCTGGGATGGTCAAGATACTAGTAAACCTGCAGAAAACTTTAAAGATGGTAGCTTAACAGCAGCTCGTCTCTATCCAACTAGTGCAAGTTTTGCAGAGCTTGAGAAAGAGATGAAGGATAATATTGTCTATACACAACAAGATTCTACGACTTATGTAGTGGGGACAAATATTGACCGTCAGTCCTACAAATATACTTCTAAGACTAGCGAAGAACAAAAGACATCTACTAAAAAGGCTCTCTTAAACAAGGATTTCCGTCAGGCGATTGCTTTTGGTTTTGATCGTACGGCCTATGCCTCTCAGTTGAATGGACAAACTGGAGCAAGCAAAATCTTACGTAATATCTTTGTTCCACCAACATTTGTTCAAGCAGATGGTAAAAACTTTGGAGATATGGTCAAAGAAAAATTGGTGACTTATGGGGATGAATGGAAGGATGTGAACCTTGCCGATGCACAAGATGGTCTTTACAATCCAGAAAAAGCCAAGGCTGAATTTGCCAAAGCCAAATCAGCTCTACAAGCTGAGGGAGTACAATTCCCAATTCACCTAGATATGCCTGTTGACCAAACAGCAACTACAAAAGTTCAGCGCGTCCAATCTATGAAACAATCCTTGGAGGCAACTTTAGGAACTGATAATGTCATTATTGATATTCAACAGTTGCAAAAAGATGAAGTACTTAATGTCACTTTATTTGCACAAACTGCTGCTGGCGAAGATTGGGATCTTTCTGATAACGTTGGATGGGGACCAGACTTCTCAGATCCATCAACTTATCTTGACATCATCAAGCCTTCTGTAGGGGAAAATACGAGAACTTACCTAGGATTTGATTCAGGAAAAGACAATGAGGCGGCTAAGAAGGTTGGTCTCAATGATTATGATAAAATGGTCAATGAAGCAGGTGAAGAAACTACAGATGTTACAAAACGTTATAACAAGTATGCCGAAGCTCAAGCTTGGTTGACAGATAGTGCCTTAGTCATCCCAACAACTTCTAAAACTGGTCGTCCAATCTTGTCTAAGATGGTACCATTTACTTTACCTTTCTCTTTCTCAGGTAACAAGGGGACAAGCGATCCGCTCCGATACAAATACCTTGAACTTCAAGACAAGGCAGTCACTGCAGATGAATATCAAAAAGCTCAAGATAAATGGATGAAAGAAAAAGGAGAATCCAATAAAAAAGCGCAAGAAGAACTCGCAAAACATGTGAAATAAGATAAAAAGAAGTTAGTTATTCGCTAACTTCTTTTGGTTTATCGAAAATGAATTGGTGCCGATCATCGCTTTTAGATATGATAGATTCTATTTTGTTGAAGAAAAAATCCTGAGCCTTTATTCTCAGAATTTTCTTTTATCTTACTGTTGTGGTTGCTGTTGAACTTGTGGATTTTGTGGTGTTGGTTGTACTGGTTGTGTCGGCTGAACAGTCTGACCAGCTTGTCCTTGATTAGGATCAGTTGCTGGAGCATTATTGGGTTGTTGACCAACCGTAGTACTTGCCTGTGTAGTTGAACTTTCAGCTGTTGAGGATTGTTGAGTAGAGGGTTCAGTCCATATTGGGCGAGCTCCATTTTTGAATACAAATTCCCCGTTTCTGAAAACTCCGTCTGGCATCGTCCAGTCTTCTGGATGAGTATCTTCTGATAGATACGTTATCATTGAGCGATAAACCTTAGCTGCAACTAGGAAACCATCTCCAACGATAGGAGTTAAACGATTCGAATAACCTGTCCATACAGCCATAGAATACTTACGAGTATAACCAACAAACATTTCATCTGGAGCTACATAGCCAGTGTTCTTGATGTGTTTTTCAATTTCATCATCTGTGTAGTTAGAAGTACCTGTCTTACCAGCTTGTGGAAGCCATGGTAGGTAGGCACCACGTCCTGTTCCGTAAGCTAAGACAGTTTTCATCATTTCGGTCATCATGTAAGCAGTTGTTTCTTTCATAGCTCGTGTACCAGCATCTGAAAATTCTTTTTCACTACCGTCACTGAAGACGACCTTATTGATATACATGGGTTTGTGGTAAATTCCACCGTTGGCAAAGGCAGCATAAGCAGCAGCCATTTTTTCACTGCTTGCACCGTATTGTTTGTTAGATTCAGTTGTATTACTTGAAATGGCGTTTGCATAGTGGATGCTTGGATAATTGATACCTAAGCCATTTAGGAAGGTTTTCGCTCTATCTAAACCAACTTTATTTAGGGTTTCAACAGCTGTGACATTACGTGACTGTTGAAGTGCATACTGAATTGTAATATTTCCAAAGTAGCCTTTATCCCAGTTGTAGACGGGAGTATCAGTACCAGGATAGTTATAAGGAACATCATGTACAATAGTTGCAGTAGAGTCATAGACTCCATATTCTAAAGCGGGAGCATAGTCAGTGATTGGTTTCATAGTAGAACCCCAGTCACGGTTGGTTTCAACGGCTTGGTTGATTCCGAAAGATACATTACTTGATTGGTGACGGGCACCAAGTTGTGCAATAACGTTACCATTAGATACATCTACAATAGTCGAAGCTACTTGCATGTCATCATCAGGATAAGTGACATATTGGTCGGTGTTATAAACATCCCAGAGTCGTTGTTGGACATCTTTGTCCACATTTGTATAGACATCCATACCTGTAGTAAGAAGGTTGTAACCAGTTTCTTGTTCAACTTGGTCGATTACTTCTTTAAGGTAGTTGTCCATGTATGCAGGATAGCTGTTACCGGATTTCAGGCTTTGTAGACCATCGGTAACAGGGGTATTAATAGCTTTTTCATAATCTTCTGCACTAATGTATTTTTGCCCTTTCATTTCTGAAAGTACCAAGTTACGACGCTCTAGAGCAGCTTCTGGATGGGAATAAGGATCATATTGGTTTGGCGCTTGAGGCATTCCAGCCAAGAGTGCTAACTGTGGCAAGCTTAAGTCCTTCAAGTCTTTTCCATAGTAATTTTGGGCTGCGGTTTGCATTCCATAGTTACCGTTGGACATGTAGACTTTATTGATGTAATAGGTCAGGATTTCTTGCTTGGTTGCTTTTTGCTCTAGTTGAACGGCTAGCCAAGCTTCTTGAGCTTTACGTGACAAGGTTTGATCAGCAGTTGAAGTAGAAAAATAAGTCAATTTAATTAATTGTTGTGTCAAGGTTGAGGCACCTTGTAGACCTCCTCCTTGTAGATTTCTCAATGCTGCTCCCATGATACGAATAGTATCAACACCTCTATGATCAAAAAAACGGTGGTCTTCGATAGACACAATTGCCTTGACTAAGTCAGTAGGAATTTCATTTGCTTGGGCATTTACGCGACGTTCAGATCCAAGGTCAGCAATCAGTTCGTTTTTGTTGTCATAAATCTTGCTAGAGGTTGTCGCAACTAATTTACTTTCAGATAAGGCTGGAGCCTTGCTAACAAAGTAGAGGAAGACACCTCCACCTAATAGAAATAATGCGATAAATAAGGTAAGAAATGTAATTCCAATATACTTTAAGAATCGCAGAATAGTTTGTTTATTCATCTTGTTTTACCACCTAGTAAACGTTCTTTGATAATATCGAGATAGGGAATTTGAGGGAAAGCTCCTTGCTTTATTAAATATCCGTATTCTTGAATATATCCAAGTGGCATTGATTTTTGGCCCTTATCTTGATGATAAAAGCGAATCAAATCAAGTGCCGGCAACAAATAAGTTTCTTGTCGAGAAGAAAAATGAAGTAGTACGAAGCAAATGCCCTGCTGTTCTAGAACTTGTTCCATATGTTGAATCTGGTGAAGATGGAAGTTCTTCATTGGGATAGCATTTTTTTGCCGCGTTTCCTTGGCTTCAAAGTCAATGTAATGTCCTCTATATACGCCAGAGTAATCTGTTGTGGAAGCTTGTCTAAAGTAGGCTTCTACAATTTTGGCTCGACTACGTTGAGGATAGTCTACTCGAACAATCTGAACAGGCGTTGGCTTTTTATGGATAACTGCCATACCATGCGTCAGATAGTAGTCGTTTGTAGCGTTAATCATCTTTTCAAAAGTCATTCCTCGATTTGCGAAATTTTTTGGTTGAGAAATGGATGTTTGGCTTTTTTTTGATGAAATTTTATGAGGATAGTTGACCATATTTCTCCTTATTGGTACAATAACATCACTCTATTATACCATAAAAATAGAAAGAAAGGTGTAAAAATGACTACAGCTTTAATTATGGGATATTCTAATTTTGACTTGGGTTTGTTTTCTGACAAGGATCCTCGTCTTAAATTGATTAAAAAAGCGATACGTAGGGATTTAGAAGCTATGGCAGAAGATGGGGTGACTTGGCTTGTATTTACAGGGACTTTGGGCTTTGAATATTGGGTTTTAGAGGTTGCTCAGGAAATGAAGACCGAATACGGTTTCCAGTTGGCCACCATTTTTGCTTTTGAAACCCATGGGGAAAATTGGAATGAAGCCAATCAGCTTAAACTGAGTCGCTTTAAGCAGGTAGACTTTGTCAAATATGCCTATCCCAAATATGAACATACAGGGCAACTGCGTGATTATCAACAATTTTTACTGGAAAATACTGATTTAGCTTATTTTTTCTATGACCCAGAAAATGAGACCAAACTAAAATTTATGGATAACTTGATGAAAAATCAGGAAGGTTATCGCATAAAAAAGCTAACGTTTGAAGACTTAAATGAGCTAGCAGAAAATTTTTCTGAAAAGTAAGCCTTTGACCTTGATTTTTGTTTGCCTTTTTTTATATAATAATACTATTAGAAACCGAGAATGGAGCGAGAGATGGCAAGTATTATTTTTTCAGCAAAAGATATTTTTGAGCAAGAGTTTGGACGTGAAGTCCGTGGATATAGTAAGGTTGAAGTTGATGAATTTTTGGACGATGTCATCAAGGACTATGAAACTTATGCTGCCTTAGTCAAGTCTCTCCGTCAAGAAATTGCAGAGTTGAAGGAAGAATTAGCTCGTAAACCGAAACCTTCACCAGTTCAAGCAGAGCCTATTGAAGCGGCAACTACAAGCTCTATGACGAATTTTGATATTTTGAAACGCTTGAATCGTCTTGAGAAAGAAGTATTTGGTAAACAAATTTTGGATAACTCTGATTTATAAGAGCTCGTTTGAAATGTGCAATTTTTGGATAATCGCGTGAGGAGAATTTCTTCTCATGAGGAAAGTCCATGCTAGCACAGGCTGTGATGCCTGTAGTGTTTGTGCTAGGCGAAACCATAAGCCTAGGGACGAGAAATCGTTACGGCAGTTGAAATGGCTAAGTCCTTGGATAGGCCAGAGTAGGCTTGAAAGTGCCACAGTGACGGAGTCTTTCTGGAAACGGAGAGAGTGGAACGCGGTAAACCCCTCAAGCTAGCAACCCAAATTTTGGTCGGGGCATGGAGTACGCGGAAACGAACGTAGTACTCTGACTGCTATCAGCTATAGGCTGTTAGTGGTAGACAGATGATTATCAAAGGAAGTGGTCCTAGTCACTTCTGGAACAAAACATGGCTTATAGAAAATTGCATATAGGTTGGGGCTGAGAAATTTTCTCAACCTCATTTTTTAAAGTGGACATATAGAAAGGTCTTATAAGACTGAAAATGAAAAAAGAATTTAATTTAATCGCTACTGCTGCGGCGGGTCTTGAGGCTGTTGTGGGACGTGAAGTGCGAGAGCTTGGCTACGATTGTCAGGTTGAAAATGGACGTGTTCGTTTTCAAGGAGATGTGAGAGCCATTATCGAAACCAACCTCTGGCTTCGGGCAGCAGACCGTATCAAAATTATCGTAGGAACGTTCCCAGCTAAGACTTTTGAGGAGCTCTTTCAAGGAGTTTTCGCCTTAGATTGGGAAAATTATTTACCGCTTGGAGCTCGGTTCCCAATTTCAAAAGCTAAATGTGTGAAATCTAAATTACACAATGAACCCAGTGTTCAGGCTATTTCAAAGAAGGCCGTTGTCAAGAAATTGCAGAAACACTACGCCCGTCCAGAAGGAGTTCCTCTGATGGAAACTGGTCCAGAGTTTAAAATTGAGGTCTCTATTCTTAAAGACATAGCAACTGTCATGATTGATACGACAGGGACTAGCCTCTTTAAACGTGGTTATCGTACGGAAAAAGGTGGCGCTCCCATAAAGGAAAATATGGCAGCAGCTATTTTGCAACTCTCTAACTGGTATCCAGACAAGCCCTTGATTGATCCAACCTGTGGTTCAGGAACTTTCTGTATCGAGGCAGTTATGATTGCCAGAAAGATGGCTCCAGGTCTGCGTCGCTCCTTTGCCTTTGAGGAATGGAACTGGATTAGCGATCGCTTGATTCAAGAAGTTCGCACAGAAGCAGCTAAGAAAGTGGATCGTGAGCTTGAGCTAGATATCATGGGCTGTGATATCGATGCACGTATGGTGGAAATTGCTAAGGCCAATGCTCAGGCAGCAGGTGTTGTAGGAGATATTACCTTTAAGCAGATGCGCGTGCAGGATTTGCGTTCTGATAAAATAAATGGAGTGATTATCTCTAACCCACCTTATGGTGAACGCTTGTCAGATGATGCAGGGGTTACCAAGCTTTATGCTGAGATGGGTCAAGTATTTGCTCCTCTGAAAACGTGGAGCAAGTTTATCTTAACCAGTGATGAAGCCTTTGAGACCAAGTACGGTAGTCAGGCGGATAAGAAACGTAAGTTGTACAACGGAACTTTAAAAGTTGATTTGTATCAATATTTTGGTCAGCGTGTTAAACGTCAGGAAGTAAAGTAGGAAGGAAAACTCATGAGTAAGAAAAGACGGAATCGTCATAAAAAAGAAAACCAAGAACCGCGATTTGATTTTGATGAAGCAAAAGAGTTAACAGTTGGTCAAGCTATTCGTAAAAATGAAGAAGTGGAAGCAGGAGTCTTGCCTGAAGATTCCATTTTGGACAAGTATGTCAAGCAACACAAAGATGAAATCGAAGCAGATAAGTTTGCGACTCGCCAATACAAAAAAGAGGAGTTAATCGAAACACAGAGTCTGGATGACTTGATTCAAGAGGTGCGTGAAGCTGTAGAGGAGTCAGAAGCCTATTCAGAGGAAGTTCTATCGTCTGAAGCTATCTTACCTCCACTGCCTCTGGACGATGAGGATAAAGACTGGGATCCTATAGTACTAGAGGATGAAAATTCAGCAGAAATGACTGGGGAAGTGGAAGAGGAGAAAAAACTTTCTCGTCTGGATCAAGAGGACCCAGAAAAGAAAAGTAAAAAAGGTTTTGTTTTGACCGCTTTGGCGCTCGTATCAGTGGTTATCTGTGTCAGTGCTTATTATGTCTATCGTCAAGTGACCCGTTCGACCAAGGAAATCCAGACTTCTCAATCAACTACAAATACGCAGTCAGATGTAGAAGAATTCAATAATTTATATGATGGCTTCTATACAGATAGCAATAAAACTGCTTTGAAAAATAGTCAGTTTGATAAACTGAGTCAACTTAAGACCTTGCTTGATAAGCTGGAAGGTAGTCGTGAACATACCCTTGCCAAATCTAAGTATGATAGTCTAGCAACGCAAATCAAGGCCATTCAAGATGTCAATGCACAATTTGAAAAACCAGCTATTGTGGATGGTGTCTTGGATACCAATGCTAAAGTCAAATCGGATGCTAAATTTACAGATATTAAAACTGGAAATACGGAGCTTGATAAAGTTCTAGATAAGGCTATCAGTCTTGGTAAGAGCCAGCAAACAAGTGCTTCAAGCTCAAGTTCAAGTGAAACTAGCAGCTCAAGTTCTCGTCAAGCAAGTGAAAATACTGCTAGTGAAACAAGCCCAAGTAGTTCAAATACGGCATCAACTGAAACTAGAAGTACCCGCAGTGAAGTCAATATGGGTGTATCAAGTGCAGGAGTTGCTGTTCAAAGAAGTGCGAGTCGTGTTTCTTATAACCAATCAGCTATTGATGATAGCAATAACTCTGCCTGGGATTTCGCGGATGGTGTTTTGGAACAAATTTTAGCGACTTCACGCTCACGTGGTTATATCACTGGTAACCAATACATCCTTGAACGTGTCAATATCGTTAATGGCAATGGTTATTACAACCTCTACAAGCCAGATGGAACCTATCTCTTTACCCTTAACTGTAAGACAGGATACTTTGTTGGAAATGGTTCTGGACATGCGGATGCTTTGGACTACTAAGCAGTCGTTACAAAATTCTTTCTTTTCAAAAGTAAAAATGATAAAATAAAACAAATTAAACAAGAGGAGTGTCAAATGACAAAAGCTAACTTTGGTGTCGTAGGTATGGCCGTAATGGGTCGTAACCTTGCCCTTAATATTGAATCTCGTGGTTACACAGTTGCTATTTACAACCGTAGTAAAGAAAAAACTGAAGATGTAATTGCTTGCCATCCTGAAAAGAACTTTGTGCCAAGCTATGACGTGGAAAGTTTTGTGAACTCAATCGAAAAACCTCGTCGTATCATGCTCATGGTTCAAGCTGGACCTGGTACAGATGCTACTATCCAAGCCCTTCTTCCACACCTTGACAAGGGTGATATCTTGATTGATGGTGGAAACACTTTCTACAAAGATACAATCCGTCGTAATGAAGAATTGGCAAACTCAGGTATCAACTTTATCGGTACTGGAGTTTCTGGTGGTGAAAAAGGTGCCCTTGAAGGTCCGTCTATCATGCCTGGTGGACAAAAAGAGGCCTACGAATTGGTTGCGGATGTTCTTGAAGAAATCTCAGCTAAAGCACCAGAAGATGGCAAACCATGTGTGACTTACATCGGTCCTGATGGAGCTGGTCACTATGTGAAAATGGTTCACAACGGTATCGAGTATGGGGATATGCAATTGATCGCAGAAAGCTATGACTTGATGCAACACTTGCTAGGCCTTTCTGCAGAAGACATGGCTGAAATCTTTACTGAGTGGAACAAGGGCGAATTGGACAGCTACTTGATCGAAATCACAGCTGATATCTTGAGCCGTAAAGACGATGAAGGCCAAGATGGACCAATCGTAGACTACATCCTTGATGCTGCAGGTAACAAGGGAACTGGTAAATGGACTAGTCAATCATCACTTGACCTTGGTGTGCCATTGTCACTCATCACTGAGTCAGTATTTGCACGTTACATTTCAACTTACAAAGAAGAACGTGTACATGCTAGCAAGGTTCTTCCAAAACCAGCTGCCTTCAAATTTGAAGGAGACAAGGCTGAGTTGATTGAAAAGATTCGTCAAGCCCTTTACTTCTCAAAAATCATTTCATACGCACAAGGTTTTGCGCAATTGCGTGTAGCTTCTAAAGAAAACAACTGGAATTTGCCATTTGCAGATATCGCATCTATCTGGCGTGATGGCTGTATCATCCGTTCTCGTTTCTTGCAAAAGATTACAGATGCTTACAACCGTGATGCAGACCTTGCTAACCTTCTTTTGGATGAGTACTTCTTGGATGTTACTGCTAAGTACCAACAAGCAGTGCGTGATATCGTAGCTCTTGCTGTTCAAGCTGGTGTGCCAGTGCCAACTTTCTCAGCAGCGATTACTTACTTTGATAGCTACCGTTCAGCTGACCTTCCAGCTAACTTGATCCAAGCGCAACGTGACTACTTTGGTGCCCACACTTACCAACGTAAAGACAAAGAAGGAACATTCCACTACTCTTGGTATGACGAAAAATAAGTAGGTCTGCCATGGGGAAACGGATTTTATTACTTGAGAAAGAAAGAAATCTAGCTCATTTTTTAAGTTTGGAACTCCAAAAAGAGCAATACCGAGTTGATCAGGTTGAGGAGGGGCAAAAAGCCCTCTCCATGGCTCTTCAGACAGACTATGACTTGATTTTATTGAATGCTCAACTTGGGGATATGACAGCCCAGGATTTTGCAGATAAGCTAAGTCGGACTAAGCCAGCCTCAGTGATTATGGTCTTGGACCATCGCGAAGAATTGCAAGATCAGATTGAGACAATCCAACACTTTGCCGTTTCTTACATCTATAAGCCGGTTATTATTGAGAATCTGGTGGATCGTATTTCAGCGATTTTCCGAGGTCGGGACTTTATCGACCAACACTGTAGTCAGATGAAGGTTCCAACGTCTTACCGCAATCTGCGTATGGATGTAGAACATCATACCGTTTATCGTGGCGAGGAAATGATTGCTCTGACGCGCCGTGAGTATGACCTTTTGGCTACTCTTATGGGGAGCAAGAAAGTTCTGACTCGTGAGCAGTTGTTGGAAAGCGTCTGGAAGTATGAAAGTGCGACCGAAACAAATATCGTGGATGTCTATATCCGTTATCTACGTAGCAAGCTTGATGTAAAAGGTCAAAAAAGCTACATTAAAACCGTGCGTGGTGTCGGTTACACCATGCAAGAATAGAAAAGCAGTTGCAGTTTTGGAACTGCTTTTTATATGAGTTCTTTATATGTTGACATGCGATTTTGTATTTGCTACAATCAGTTATGGAGGATAGGTCTAATGAAAATAATAAAAAAATTGATGCCAATCGCATTAGCAGTCTTTTTCTTCGGTTTGCTAGCAACAAGTATAGTATTGGCGGATGATGCTGATTCAGAAGGCTGGCAATTTGTCCAAGAAAATGGTAGAACCTACTATAAGAAGGGTGAGATCAAAGAAAAGGCCTGGCGAGTGATTGATGGCAAGACCTATTATTTTGATCATGTATCAGGAGAAATGGTTGTCGGCTGGCAATATATCCCGTTTCCATCTAAAGGTAGTACAATTGGTCCTTACCCAAATGGTTTGAGATTAGAATCTATGCCAATGCCACAATGGTACTACTTTGGACAAGATGGTGTCTTACAAGAATTTGTTGGCAAGCAAGTTTTAGAGGCAAAAACTGCTACCAATACCAACAAACATCATGGGGAACAATATGATAGTCCAGCAGAGAAACGAGTCTATTATTTTGAAGATCAGCGTAGCTATCATACTTTAAAAACTGGTTGGGTTCATGATGAGGGACACTGGTATTATTTACAGAAGGATGGTGGCTTCGATGCTCGTATCAACAGTTTAACGGTTGGGGAGCTAGTGCGTGGTTGGACAAATGATAACTCAACTTGGTACTATCTAGATCCAACAACTGCTACAATGCAAACTGGTTGGAAACAACTTGGCAATAAGTGGTACTACCTCCGTTCATTAGGGGCTATGGCAACTGGTTGGTATCAGGAAGGCTCAACTTGGTATTATTTAGACCAGTCAAATGGAGATATGAAAACAGGCTGGCAATACCTCGGTAACAAGTGGTACTATCTCCGTTCATCAGGAGCTATGGCAACTGGCTGGTTCCAGGTCGGTAGTAAATGGTACTATGCTTATAGCTCAGGTGCCTTGGCAGTGAATACGACCGTAGATGGCTACTACGTCAACTATAATGGCGAATGGGTTCAATAATGAAAGAGGCGATTGTGAAGGAAACAATCGCTTTTTTTGTGAAAATATAATAGAATAGATAGGAGAGAATAAATACTTGTAGGAAAAAATAATACTCTTCGAAAATCAAATTCAAACCACGTCAGCGTCGCCTTACCGTACTCAAGTACAGCCTGCGGCTAGCTTCCTAGTTTGCTTTTTGATTTTCATTGAGTATGAGACGGCTTTTTCGTCTAGTAAAAGGAAAATATGACAAAAAAAGTTGGTGTCGGTCAGGCACATAGTAAGATTATTTTAATAGGGGAGCATGCGGTCGTTTACGGTTATCCTGCCATTTCTCTGCCTCTTTTGGAGGTGGAGGTGACTTGTAAGGTAGTTCCTGCTGACAGACCTTGGCGCCTCTATGAGGAGGATACCTTGTCCATGGCGGTGTATGCTTCACTTGAACATCTAAATATCAAGGATGCTTGCATTCGCTGTGAGATTGACTCGGCTATACCTGAAAAACGGGGAATGGGTTCGTCAGCTGCTATCAGCATAGCGGCCATTCGTGCGGTATTTGACTACTATGAGGCTGATCTGCCTCATGATGTACTAGAAATCTTGGTCAATCGGGCGGAGATGATTGCCCATATGAATCCAAGTGGTTTGGATGCTAAGACCTGTCTCAGTGACCAGCCTATTCGATTTATTAAGAATGTAGGATTTACAGAGCTTGAGATGGATTTATCTGCCTATTTGGTGATTGCTGATACGGGTGTTTATGGCCATACTCGTGAAGCTATTCAAGTGGTTCAAAACAAGGGCAAGGATGCCCTACCGTTTTTGCATGCCTTGGGAGAATTGACCCAGCAGGCAGAAGTTGCGATTTCACAAAAAGATGCTGAAGGACTGGGACAAATCCTTAGTCAAGCGCATTTACATCTAAAAGAAATTGGTGTTAGTAGCCCTGAGGCGGATTCTCTAGTTGAAACGGCTCTTAGCCATGGTGCTCTGGGTGCCAAGATGAGCGGTGGTGGGCTAGGAGGCTGTATCATAGCCTTGGCAACCAATTTGACTCAAGCTCAAGAACTAGCAGAAAGATTAGAAGAGAAAGGAGCTGTTCAGACATGGATAGAGAGCCTGTAACAGTACGTTCTTACGCAAATATTGCTATTATCAAATATTGGGGAAAGAAAAAAGAAAAAGAGATGGTGCCTGCTACTAGCAGCATCTCTCTGACTTTGGAAAACATGTACACAGAGACGGCCCTGTTGCCTCTACCGACGGATGCGACTGCTGATGTCTTTTACATCAATGGTCTGCTACAGAGTGAGGCGGAGCATGTCAAGATGAGCAAGATTATTGACCGTTACCGTCCAGCTGGTGAGGGCTTTGTTCGAATTGATACTCAAAATAATATGCCTACGGCAGCGGGCTTGTCATCAAGTTCTAGTGGTTTGTCTGCCTTGGTCAAGGCTTGTAATGCTTATTTCAAGCTTGGATTGACTCGGAGCCAGTTGGCACAGGAGGCTAAGTTTGCCTCAGGCTCTTCCTCTCGGAGTTTTTATGGACCACTAGGTGCTTGGGATAAGGATAGCGGAGAAATTTACCCTGTAGAGACAGACTTGAAACTAGCTATGATTATGTTGGTACTAGAGGACAAGAAAAAACCAATCTCTAGTCGTGATGGGATGAAACTTTGTGTGGAGACATCGACGACCTTTGATGACTGGGTGTGTCAGTCTGAGAAGGATTATCAGGATATGCTGCTTTATCTCAAAGAGAATGACTTTGCCAAGGTTGGGGAATTAACGGAGAAAAATGCCCTGGCTATGCACGCTACGACCAAAACAGCATCACCAGCCTTTTCTTATCTGACCGATGCAAGCTATGAAGCCATGGACTTTGTCCGTCAGCTTCGCGAGCAAGGAGAATCCTGCTACTTTACCATGGATGCAGGTCCCAATGTCAAGGTCCTATGTCAAGAGAAAGACTTGGAGCATTTATCAGAAATCTTCGGTCAGCGTTACCGCTTGATTGTGTCAAAAACAAAGGATTTGAGCCAAGATGATTGCTGTTAAAACTTGCGGAAAACTCTATTGGGCAGGTGAATATGCTATTCTAGAACCAGGGCAGTTGGCCTTGATAAAGGCTATTCCCATCTATATGAAGGGCGAGATTGCTTTTTCTGATAGTTACCGTATCTACTCAGATATGTTTGATTTCGCAGTTGATTTGACGCCAAATCCTGACTATAGCTTGATTCAAGAAACAATTGCTTTGATGAATGGCTTCCTCGTTTATCGTGGGCAGACCTTGCGACCTTTTTCTCTAGAAATCCGTGGAAAAATGGAACGAGAAGGGAAAAAGTTTGGTTTAGGTTCTAGCGGTAGCGTCGTTGTCTTGGTCATCAAGGCTCTGCTGGCTCTGTATAATCTTTCGATTGATCAGAACCTCTTGTTCAAGCTGGCCAGTGCTGTCTTGCTTAAGCGCGGAGACAATGGTTCTATGGGGGACATTGCCTGTATTGTGGCAGAGGATTTGGTTCTCTACCAGTCATTTGATCGCCAGAAGGTGGCTGCTTGGTTGGAAGAAGAAAACTTAGCGACTGTTTTAGAGCGTGATTGGGGCTTTTCAATCTCACATGTACAACCTGCCCTAGAATGTGATTTCCTAGTGGGATGGACCAAGGAAGTGGCTGTATCGAGTCACATGGTCCAGCAAATCAAGCAAAATATCAATCAGAATTTTTTAAGTTCCTCAAAAGAAACGGTGGTTTCTTTGGTAGAAGCCTTGGAACAGGTGAAATCAGAAAAAATTATCGAGCAAGTAGAAGTGGCCAGCAAGCTCTTAGAAGGCTTGAGCACAGATATTTACACGCCTTCGCTTAGACAGTTGAAAGAAGCTAGTCAAGATTTGCAAGCTGTCGCCAAGAGTAGCGGTGCTGGTGGTGGTGATTGTGGTATTGCCTTGAGTTTTGATGAGCAATCAACTAAAACCCTAAAAAACCGTTGGGCCGATCTGGGGATTGAGCTCTTATACCAAGAAAGGATAGGACATGACGACAAATCGTAAGGATGAGCACATCCGCTATGCCCTTGAGCAGAAAAGTTCCTATAATAGCTTTGATGAGGTGGAGTTGATTCATTCTTCCTTGCCTCTTTACGACCTGGATGAAGTCGATCTGTCGACAGAGTTTGCTGGTCGAAAGTGGGATTTTCCTTTTTATATCAATGCCATGACGGGTGGAAGCGATAAGGGAAGAGAAATCAATCAAAAGCTGGCTCAGGTGGCGGAAGCCTGTGATATTTTATTTGTAACGGGTTCTTATAGCGCAGCCCTTAAAGATCCAGCAGCTGACTCTTTTTCTGTCAAGTCTGATCATCCAAATCTCCTTCTTGGAACCAATATTGGATTGGACAAGCCTGTCGAGTTAGGTCTTCAGACTGTAGAAGAGATGAATCCTGTTCTCTTGCAAGTGCATGTCAACGTCATGCAGGAATTGCTCATGCCTGAGGGAGAAAGAACGTTTAGAAACTGGCAATCGCACCTAGCAGACTATGGCAAGCAAATCCCTGTTCCGATTGTCCTCAAGGAAGTAGGTTTTGGAATGGATGTGAAGACCATCGAAAGAGCCTATGAACTGGGTGTTCGTACAGTGGATCTATCAGGACGTGGTGGCACCAGCTTTGCTTATATCGAAAACCGTCGCAGTGGTCAACGTGACTACCTCAATCAATGGGGCCAGTCCACCATGCAGGCCCTTATCAATGCCCAAGACTGGAAAGACAAGGTCCAACTCTTAGTTAGTGGAGGTGTTCGCAATCCGCTGGATATGATTAAGTGTTTGGTCTTTGGTGCTAAGGCTGTAGGACTCTCTCGAACAGTTCTAGAATTGGTTGAAACCTACACAGTTGAAGAAGTGATTGGCATTGTCCAAGGCTGGAAAGACGACCTGCGTTTGATTATGTGTGCCCTTAATTGTGCCACTATAGCAGATTTACAAAAAGTAGACTATCTTCTTTATGGAAAATTAAAAGAAGCAAAGGATCAGATGAAAAAGGCGTAACCACCGCCTTTTTTTCCATCTTCAGACCGAGGTGACTTTTTTGAATTGTGATAAAATAGAAGGGAGAGGATGAACCTATGAGAAAATTTAAAATCTTTTTATTTATCGAAGCCTGTCTTTTGACAGGAGCTCTGATTTTGATGGTTTCAGAGCATTTTTCGCGTTTTCTGCTGATTTTATTCCTCTTTTTGCTTTTGATTCGCTATTACACTGGTAAAGAGGGCAATAACCTTCTTTTGGTGGTGGCAACCATTCTCTTCTTTTTCATCGTCATGCTCAATCCTTTTGTGATTCTAGCTATTTTTGTTGCGGTTATATACAGTCTATTTCTTCTTTACCCGATGATGAATCAGGAAAAAGATCAGACCAATTTGGTGTTTGAAGATGTGGTGACGGTTAAGAAGGAGAAAAATCGTTGGTTTGGTAATCTCCATCATTTTTCAAGTTACCAGACTTGCCAATTTGATGATATCAATATTTTTCGCCTCATGGGTAAAGACACTATTCATCTGGAGAGGGTAATCCTAACCAATCACGATAATGTCATTATCCTCAGAAAGATGGTAGGTACGACCAAAATCATTGTGCCCGTAGATGTAGAAGTTAGTCTCAGTGTTAACTGTCTCTATGGGGATTTGACTTTTTTTAATCATCCAAAGCGAGCTCTACGTAATGAACACTATCATCAAGAAACGAGAGATTATCTCAAGAGTAACAAGAGCGTCAAGATTCTCTTGACCACTATGATTGGCGATGTGGAGGTGGTCAGAGGATGAAAAAACAAGCTTATGTAATCATTGCCCTCACCTCCATCCTGTTTGTCTTATTTCTGTCCCACAGCTTGCTGGACATCCTTGACTTTGACTGGTCTATTTTCTTACATGATGTCGAAAAAACAGAAAAATTTATCTTTTTGTTGTTGGTATTCAGCATGTCCATGACCTTTCTCTTAGCCCTGTTTTGGAGAGGTGTTGAAGAGCTTTCTCTAAGAAAAATGCAGGCTAATCTCAAGCGTTTGTTGGCAGGGCAAGAAGTGGTTCAGGTTGCAGATCCAGATTTGGATGCCAGTTTCAAGTCCTTGTCAGGTAAACTTAACCTTTTGACAGAAGCTATTCAAAAGGCTGAAAATCACAGCCTTTCTCGGGAAGAGGAAATCATCGAGAAAGAACGGAAGCGAATTGCTCGGGATTTGCACGATACGGTCAGTCAGGAGTTGTTTGCGGCTCACATGATTTTATCAGGTGTCAGCCAGCAGTCTTTGAAACTGGATAGAGAAAAGATGCAGATCCAGTTGCAGAGTGTCACAGCCATCCTTGAAACAGCCCAGAAGGATTTGCGGGTCTTGCTCTTGCATTTGCGACCAGTTGAACTGGAGCAGAAGAGTCTGGTTGAGGGAATTCAAATCCTCTTAAAAGAGCTTGAGGACAAGAGTGATCTTAGAGTTAGTCTTAAGCAAAATGTGACGAAATTGCCTAAGAAAATCGAGGAGCATATCTTCCGTATTCTGCAAGAATTGATCAGCAATACCCTCCGCCATGCCCAGGCCTCTTGTCTGGATGTCTATCTCTATCAGACGGATCTTGAATTGCAGCTGAAGGTGGTGGACAATGGGATTGGTTTCCAGTTAGGGAGTTTAGACGACTTGAGTTATGGACTGCGGAATATCAAGGAGCGAGTCGAAGATATGGCAGGAACGGTTCAACTCTTGACAGCTCCCAAGCAAGGTCTGGCGGTTGATATCCGTATTCCCCTGTTAGATAATGAGTTATAAAGGAGTAGAGATGAAAATTTTACTAGTAGATGACCATGAAATGGTCCGATTGGGCTTGAAAAGCTACTTTGACCTCCAAGATGATGTAGAAGTTGTAGGTGAGGCTGCCAACGGATCTCAAGGCATTGACTTGGCCTTGGAACTGCGTCCAGATGTCATTGTCATGGATATCGTCATGCCTGAGATGAATGGAATTGACGCGACCTTGGCCATCCTCAAAGAATGGCCTGAAGCCAAGATTTTGATTGTGACCTCTTACTTAGACAATGAAAAAATCATGCCTGTCTTAAATGCTGGTGCTAGGGGCTATATGCTCAAGACTTCAAGTGCGGATGAATTGCTGCACGCTGTTCGTAAGGTAGCTACTGGGGAGCTGGCCATTGAGCAAGAGGTCAGTAAGAAGGTCGAATACCACCGCAATCATATAGAACTACATGAGGACTTAACTGCGCGTGAGCGAGATGTGCTTCAACTCATCGCCAAGGGCTACGAAAATCAGCGCATCGCAGACGAACTTTTTATCTCTCTCAAGACGGTCAAGACTCATGTGTCCAATATCCTAGCCAAGCTGGAGGTCAGCGATCGCACCCAGGCAGCAGTTTATGCCTTTCAGCATCACTTGGTGGGGCAGGAAGATTTTTAATTGTTATATAAGAATAATATTGGAGAAATGGCTGAGCTTAGTATCAAAGAAGCGAGCAAGTACCTCTAGCACGATAAAATATTTTTTTCACAATATTTTATGTTATTTGTTGGCATTCATTTTATAGGGGAGTAGAATAAAGCTAAAGATAACTAAGGTAATATAGTATTTATCAAAGGATATAAAAAATCCAAAAGGAGGTTAGAATCATGTCTCCGTAAATTATTAAAATAAGGTCACTAGAGCGTTAAGGACTTTATTTCATCTCTTTAAGAGTGTTATAAAAAAGATGGTTAAACTAACTCTATCTCTCAGTTTCAATTCGTGGAGGAAATGGCTATGAAAAAATCTAAATTACTCACACTTGGTTTGCTTGCAGGTGCTGGCCTACTATTGTCTATCAATCAAGTACAGGCTGCAGATACTTGGGTAAAAAATGGCGCTGACTGGAATCTTTCTCAAGATGGAAGCTTAGCTAAAAGTAAATGGGTGCAAAATGCTGGCTCTTGGTATCACTTCGATAGCGCTGGTAAAATGCAGACAGGCTGGCTCAAAGACGGAAATACATGGTATTCCCTAGCAGATAGTGGTGCTATGCGCACAGGCTGGTACAAGGAAGGTAACACCTGGTACTCATTAGCTAATAGTGGCGCTATGCGTACTGGCTGGTACAAAGAAGGCAACACATGGTACTATCTTCATTTTAGTGGTTCTATGATGACAGGTTGGGAGTGCATAAATGGTGATTGGTATTATTTTGAACAATCAGGTGCAATGGCCTCTGATAGAGTTGTAAATTCTAGTGATGGAACAGGCTATATTCTCAGCAAGGATGGACATATGTTCACTTTACAAGATAGCCCTTATAAACATGATGATATTGTTCGTTTAGGCGATGGATATGAATATCTGATTAAAGCAAAATATGATGGGAATAAATTTACTGATGTTATAGTGGCTAAAAACACTTGGTATGTCAAACCTGAGTTCAAGAAGTTTTCCGACAAATATGGGGATCATGTTGCAAATATAACCTTAGCTTTAGTGGATAATAAAGAAAAAGGACAAGAAATTGATCCTAAAGCTGTTATTCGTAATTTCCAAAATCTGCCAGGTCGATATTACTTTGGAGCAGATGGTCGTAGAGTATTACCACTTCCAGAGATGACAACTAGATCAGAAATCAAAAAAGTTGGCAATGATCTTTATCTAGAAGACCCAGGTGTACGACTTAGACTTCCGTCTACTTACTTCACAATCAATAACAATAAACTATACTATTTAGAAAATGAACAAGGTAAGCTTAAAACAGGTTACTTTGTACTGATTGATGATGGAGCAACCACTACTCACTATCACATTCTAGCCTATGCGGATCAATCCGGTGAGATTCTTAAGATGAAACGCTTGCCATCAGGAGTTAGAGATTATCTTGACAAAGAAATCGATGGTTTCTATGGTCAAAAAATTAAGATTGAATCTCCACACTCAAACGAATATTACAAAGTGGTTGTGGTTAAATAAGAAAAACGAATCGCCTAATGAGGGATGTATGGGCGATTCGTTTTTTAACTGTAATCAGCCACTACTGAATACCTTTTATAAGATTATATTTGAATTCTAAAGAAAATTAAGAAGAAACCATACTTCCAGCAGGATTGAAAAGCGCATTCGTTACTTGAAAAAAGTCGCCCATTTATGTTATAATAGACTGTATTTAAAAAATTTTAAGGAGAAATGACAGAATGTCTGTATCATTTGAAAACAAAGAAACAAACCGTGGTGTCTTGACTTTCACTATCTCTCAAGACCAAATCAAACCAGAATTGGACCGTGTCTTCAACTCAGTGAAGAAATCTCTTAATGTTCCAGGTTTCCGTAGAGGTCACCTTCCACGCCCTATCTTCGACAAAAAATTTGGTGAAGAGTCACTTTACCAAGACGTTATGAACGCTCTTTTGCCAAATGCTTATGAAGCAGCTGTAAAAGAAGCTGGTCTTGAAGTGGTTGCTCAACCAAAAATTGATGTAACTTCAATGGAAAAAGGTCAAGACTGGGTTATCACAGCTGAAGTCGTGACAAAACCTGAAGTTAAATTGGGTGACTACAAAAACCTTGAAGTATCAGTTGATGTAGAAAAAGAAGTAACTGACGCTGACGTTGAAGAGCGTATCGAACGCGAACGCAACAACTTGGCTGAATTGGTTATCAAAGAAGCTGCTGCTGAAAACGGCGACACTGTTGTCATCGACTTCGTTGGTTCTATCGATGGTGTTGAATTTGATGGCGGAAAAGGTGAAAACTTCTCACTTGGACTTGGTTCAGGTCAATTCATCCCTGGTTTCGAAGACCAATTGGTAGGTCACTCAGCTGGTGAAACTGTTGATGTTATCGTAACATTCCCAGAAGACTACCAAGCAGAAGACCTTGCAGGTAAAGAAGCTAAATTCGTGACAACTATCCACGAAGTAAAAGCGAAAGAAGTTCCAGCTCTTGACGATGAGCTTGCAAAAGACATCGATGAAGAAGTTGAAACACTTGCTGAATTGAAAGAAAAATACCGCAAGGAATTGGCTGCTGCTAAAGAAGAAGCATACAAAGATGCCGTTGAAGGTGCAGCAATTGATAAAGCTGTAGAAAACGCTGAAATCGTAGAACTTCCAGAAGAAATGATCCACGAAGAAGTTCACCGTTCAGTTAATGAATTCCTTGGAAACTTGCAACGTCAAGGTATCAACCCTGACATGTACTTCCAAATCACTGGAACTACTCAAGAAGACCTTCACAAACAATACGAGGGAGAAGCTGAGTCACGTACGAAGACTAACCTTGTTATCGAAGCAGTTGCGAAAGCTGAAGGATTTGACGCTTCAGAAGAAGAAATCCAAAAAGAAATCGAGCAATTGGCTACAGACTACAACATGGAAGTTGCACAAGTACAAAGCTTGCTTTCAGCTGATATGTTGAAACACGACATCACAATCAAAAAAGCTGTTGAATTGATCACAAGCACAGCAACAGTTAAATAATCTTATACTCTTCGAAAATCAAATTCAAACCACGTCAGCGTCGCCTTACCGTACTCAAGTACAGCTTACGGCTATCTTCCTAGTTTGCTCTTTGATTTTCATTGAGTATTAATAAACAAAAAACCCACCTGATTAGGTGGGTTTTCTTATGCACTATTTTCCAAAAATCTCTTTGAGGTCTGCTTCGGTAATCCCAATCATGACGGGGATACTGTCCCAGTTTTCTTCTGTCAGGATGTAGGCTTGTTCAGAGGTGCTTGATGTGGCTGTTTCAGAGACAGCTGGTTGCTTTTCTTCAACATTATCTAGTAGGTCACTGAAGCGTTCAATCAGATAGGTTTTTCGGGCAGTTCCGATATGTTGTGTAGCATAGTCAAAGGCCTGTAATTCGCCTAGTAAGATAAGTTTGCTTTTGGCGCGTGTAATGGCTGTGTAGATGAGATTGCGCTCTAGCATACGCCTACTAGCACTAGTGATAGGCAGGATGACAACAGGGAACTCACTTCCCTGGGACTTATGGATACTCATGGCATAGGCCAGGCGAATTTTGTACCATTCGTTACGTGGGTAAGAGACCTCGTTGCCATCAAAATCAATGACAATCTCGTCTTGTTTCGACTCGGTGTATTTGCCAGGAATCAGGTCTGTGATGGCTCCCAAGTCTCCATTAAAGACATTGATTTCAGCATCGTTGACCAAATGAATGACCTTGTCGCCCTTACGATAGTGGCACTGGGGAGCTTCAAAACTGAGTTGGTCCTTTTGTGGTGGATTGAGCAGGTCTTGCATAAGTTGGTTGATGGCATCAATCCCTGCTGTCCCTCGGTACATGGGAGTCAGAACTTGAATATCACGGGCAGGGATACCACTTCTGAGGGCAGCGCCTAAGATCTTTTCAATGGTAGCAGGAATATGGCCACTAGCAATCTCAAAGTAGGAACGGTCTGCTTTTTTCTGGGTGAAATCGGCTGGCAGGATGCCCTGGCGAATCTGACTAGCTAGGGTGACGATGGTTGATTCTTCGCTTTGTCGGTAAATTTTTTCCAAGCGAGTCTGAGGAATCAAGGGAATATGAAGCAGATCAGAAAGAACTTGGCCAGGGCTGACAGACGGTAGCTGGTCGCTGTCGCCCACGATAAGGATTTTACTGTTAGAAGAGATGTTGGAGAAGAGTTGATTGGCCAGCCAAGTATCCACCATGGAAAATTCATCCACGATGATAAAGTCGGCATCCAGATAATCTTCCAGATGACTAGTATCATCGTCACCTGTCATTCCTAAGTGGCGGTGTATGGTCGCGCTAGGCAAACCTGTCAATTCATTCATGCGCCGAGCGGCTCGACCGGTTGGAGCGGCAAGAAGAATCGGCAAGTTGCTTTTTTTCCTGAGGTCAAGTCCTTCTAAAAGAGCATAAACAGCGATAATCCCATTGATAACAGTTGTCTTACCAGTACCAGGTCCACCTGTCAGAATAAAGACCTTGTTCTGGATAGCGTCGCAGATCGCCTGTTTTTGAATGTTATCATACTCAATCTCCAGATCTTCTTCGACAGTAGCGATATGTTTTTGAATGGTTTCTAAATCCTGGCTCTTCTGTTTTCCTTTTTCAAGGATACGAACCAAGTGACTGCGGATTCCTTCCTCCGCGAAAAAGAGACTATTATCAAAGATTTTGGTATCAATCTGCTGGACCTTGTCTTCTTCAATCAGGTAGGAGAGTTCTTGGGCCACTTGGCTGGGATCCAGTTCCACGGGGCGGGAAGACTCAAGGAGAGTAAGGGTTTGTTCCAGCAAATCCCGTGCTTCAACATAGGTGTCCCCTGTTTCCATACAGGCCTGAAAAAGACTATGAACTAGTCCTGCACGGAAGCGTTCAGGAGCCTGACTTTCGATGCCTAGTTCCTCAGCTAGTTGGTCAGCAATGGTAAAGCCCAAACCCTTGATATCCTCAACCAGCTGGTAGGGATAATTTTCAACCACATCAAGGGTTTCTTCCTTGTAAAAATCTTGAATCTGGAAGGCTAGCTTATTGGGAATGCCGTAGTTGGCCAGTTTGGCTAAAACCATCTCCGTTCCGTAGTTGAGACGGAGGGTGGAGACGAAAGCCTCGCGATTTTTTGCAGATAGTCCTGCAATGCCTTCTAGCTTTTCTGGGTGTTGCAGAATTTCGTCAATGGTATTATCGCCATAGGTATTCACGATTTTCTGAGCTGTCTTGAGACCAATTCCCTTGAAATGGCTACTTGAAAAGTATTTGACAAGCCCTTTGCTAGTTGGTTTTGCGCGTTCATAACGGCTGATTTGCAGCTGCTCCCCGTACTTGGAGTGCTGGACAATTTGTCCCCAAAAAGTATAGTCTTCTCCCTCAATCACGTCAGCCATGGTGCCCGTGACAATGATTTCAAAATCATCAAAATCCTCTGCGTCTGTATCGTCGATTTCTAGGAGAAGGATGCGATAAAAATTGCTGGGATTTTCAAAAATAATCCGTTCAATGGTTCCTGAAAAATAAACTTCCATAAGATTCCTTTGCATAAATAGGTGAGAGTTAATACTCTTCGAAAATCAAATTCAAACCACGTCAGCTTCGCCTTGCCGTACTCAAGTACAGCCTGCGGCTAGCTTCCTAGTTTGCTCTTTGATTTTCATTGAGTATAACTTTGTTTCTATCTTAATCAAACTGGATAGTGAATAATCATATTCTCACGATAGAAGAAGAGGCTGAGATTGGTGATTCTCGGCCTCTTCGATTTCTTAAAATGTTCCGATACGGGTGATTGGCCAGAAGCGGAATTTAGCTTCCCCTGTGATATCTTTTGCTTTGAAGGTACCTACGTGGCGGCTGTCGCTTGAAACCAGGCGATCGTCTCCGAGGAGAAGGTATTCACCTTCTGGGACAGTAAAGCTAAAGTTGGTGTTGTAGTTGACATCAACTGTGAAGGCTTGAGCCTTTTGAGCGATACTTCTAAAGAAGGTTCCTTTATTTCCTTCAAAGCCCTTGCCTGAGTATGTGCTTTGGAGTTTGTCATCCTTGAAACGTTTGATGTAGTCAGCTAGGTAAGGCTCATCCGTCTCTTTATCATTGATGTAAAGTTTATCGTTTTCGTAACGGATGGTGTCGCCAGGCATTCCGATGACACGCTTGACGATGTCCTTATTGCCATCTTCCTCATGGGCCACCACGATATCAAAACGGTCAATAGGGAGGTGCTTAACGACAAAGAGAATTTCGCCATCTGCTAGGGTAGGATCCATGGAGTGGCCTTCTACGCGGACATTACTCCAAAAAAAGATACGGCTCAAAGCTAGTAATGACAGAATCAGGAGGAACAATCCCCACTCTTTTAAGAAATTTTTAAATGAATTCATAACTTACCTTTCTAAGCGTTTTTTCGCTTTTTCAGTATTTTTAAAGTGCAGTTTAGCGCAGAAATTGAGTCCCTGCATACCATAGGCTTGTAAAATCTGGCTAGCCACCTTATCAGAAGGCGTTCCAGCTCCACTTGGAAGTTGATAACCCAGTTCTCGTCCTAGATTTTCTAGATTTTCCAGAAAGAGATCACGCGCAATGACAGAAGAAACTGCGACAGCCAAGTATTTGCCCTCAGCCTTTTCTTCTAAGCTGATAGGATTGCTGAAACGATTGGCCTCTTGTGCCAAGTACTTGTCATAATTTTTAGCACTGGTAAAGGCATCAATCACAATTTTCTCAGGCTGAATGCCTTTTTGAAGAAGGAGATAGATAGCCTGGTTATGGAGGGCTACCTTAACAGAAACAGCGTTGTAGCGGTCTCCGATGACCTCGTTGTACTTGCTTGGTGAGAGAAGCAGTGCTTGGTGCTGGATTTTTTCCTTGAGGATAGGGGCAATCTGACGGATCTTTTGGTCGGTCAGAGTTTTAGAATCTCCCACACCGAGTTTTCGTAAGAAATCATGCTGGTCAGGTGTGACAAAGGAAGCCACAACTGCAAGTCCACCAAAGTAGGAACCATTTCCAACCTCATCCGTCCCAATCAAAGGGAAATTTTGACCCCTGTTTTCCTCTAAAACCTGATAGCCAAAGAAACTGGCGTATTTCTCGGCCCCTTCACCCTGAAGCAAGACCTTTCCAGAAGTATAGATAGAAACCGTTGCTTGAGGTAGTCTCAAAAAGTAGCGGATATAGGGATTCTTTCTGGGAGCCAGACTGGTTTGATAGTGTTCAAGAAAAGCCTGAATCTCCTGTTCGCTTGGTGTGAGTGTTATACTTGCCATAGTTTCTATTGTACCATAAAAGCAGGCAAATTTGTAAAAACTGACAAAATTAGCGAATTTTGGTATAATATCGTGAGGTGAATTTTATGGCAAATCTAAATCGATTCAAATTTACATTCGGGAAAAAATCATTAACCTTGACAAGCGAGCATGATAACCTTTTTATGGAGGAGATTGCCAAGGTTGCGACAGAAAAATACCAAGCAATTAAAGAACAAATGCCTAGTGCAGATGATGAAACAATCGCTCTTTTGTTGGCGGTCAACTGTTTATCAACTCAGCTCAGCCGTGAGATTGAATTTGATGATAAGGAGCAAGAATTAGAAGAACTCCGTCACAAGCTTGTGACTTGCAAGCAAGAACAGAGCAAGATTGAGGATTCCTTATGATTTCACTCCTTCTTCTATTGGTCTTGGCTTGGGGATTTTATATCGGCTATCGGAGAGGCCTGCTCTTACAGGTTTATTACCTGATTTCAGCTATGGCATCAGCTTTTGTGGCTGGCCAATTTTATAAGGGGCTGGGAGAACAATTCCATTTATTGCTCCCTTATGCAAATCCGCAGGAAGGTCAGGGAACTTTCTTTTTCCCATCGGATCAACTCTTTCAATTGGATAAGGTCTTTTATGCAGGTATCGGCTACTTGCTTGTATTTGGGATTGTCTATAGCATTGGTCGTTTGCTTGGTCTCCTCTTGCACTTGATTCCTAGTAAAAAACTGGGTGGCAAGTTGTTCCAAGTTTCAGCAGGTATCTTGTCCATGTTGGTGACCTTATTTGTCTTGCAAATGACCTTGACCATCTTGGCGACCATTCCCATGGCAGCTATACAAAATCCTCTTGAAAAGAGTATCGTCGCAAAACACATCATCCAGAGCATACCAGTAACAACCAGTTGGCTCAAACAAATCTGGGTGACAAATTTAATCGGATAAAAAGGGCAGGAATTTTCCTAGCCCTTTGTTTACAGATTTGACTGAATGTAAAAAGCTGCCACACCTAGACATTCAAAGATAAGGAAATAACGATGAACAAGAAAATATTAGAAACATTAGAGTTCAATAAGGTCAAGGCCTTGTTTGAACCTCATTTGTTGACAGAGCAGGGCTTGGAGCAACTGAGACAGCTGGCTCCAACTGCCAAAGCAGATAAAATCAAACAGGCTTTTGCTGAGATGAAGGAAATGCAGGCTCTCTTTGTCGAGCAACCGCATTTTACCATTCTCGCAACCAAGGAAATTGCAGGAGTCTGCAAGCGGTTGGAGATGGGGGCGGACCTCAATATCGAGGAGTTCCTACTCTTGAAGCGCGTACTTCTTTCCAGCAGAGAATTGCAAAGTTTTTATGCTAATCTGGAAAATGTCAGCTTGGAAGAATTAGCCCTTTGGTTTGAGAAATTACACGATTTTCCACAATTACAAGGAAATCTTCAGGCCTTTAATGATGCAGGTTTCATTGAAAATTTTGCCAGTGAAGAATTGGCGCGAATCCGTCGAAAAATCCATGATAGCGAGAGTCAGGTACGTGATGTTTTGCAAGACTTGCTCAAGCAAAAAGCGCAGATGTTGACGGAAGGGATCGTAGCCAGTAGAAATGGCCGTCAGGTTTTACCAGTCAAAAACACTTATCGTAACAAGATTGCAGGTGTCGTTCATGATATTTCTGCCAGCGGAAACACCGTCTATATCGAACCCCGTGAGGTGGTCAAACTGAGCGAAGAAATTGCCAGTTTACGAGCAGATGAGCGTTATGAAATGCTTCGCATTCTCCAAGAAATTTCTGAGCGTGTCCGCCCACATGCTGCTGAGATTGCCAATGATGCTTGGATTATCGGTCATCTAGACTTGATTCGTGCCAAGGTCCGCTTTATCCAAGAGAGGCAAGCAGTTGTTCCTCAGCTGTCAGAAAATCAGGAGATTCAACTGCTCCATGTCTGCCATCCTTTGGTCAAAAATGCGGTTGCGAATGATGTCCATTTTGGTCAAGATTTAACAGCCATTGTCATCACAGGTCCAAATACAGGTGGGAAGACCATCATGCTCAAAACTCTGGGCTTGACGCAGGTTATGGCTCAGTCTGGTTTGCCGATTTTAGCAGACAAGGGAAGTCGTGTGGGTATTTTTGAAGAAATCTTTGCCGATATTGGCGATGAGCAGTCTATTGAGCAGAGTTTGTCTACCTTCTCTAGCCACATGACCAATATCGTGGATATTCTTGGCAAGGTCAACCAACATTCCCTCTTACTCTTAGACGAGTTGGGTGCTGGTACAGACCCTCAAGAAGGAGCTGCTCTTGCCATGGCTATTCTGGAGGACCTTCGCCTGCGTCAAGTCAAGACCATGGCGACCACCCACTATCCAGAACTCAAGGCCTACGGTATTGAGACAGCCTTTGTTCAAAATGCCAGCATGGAGTTTGATACTGCAACTCTTCGCCCGACTTATCGCTTTATGCAGGGTGTGCCTGGACGAAGCAATGCCTTTGAAATTGCCAAACGTCTAGGCCTATCTGAGGTTATCGTAGGGGATGCCAGCCAGCAGGTCGATCAGGACAATGATGTCAATCGTATCATTGAGCAACTGGAAGAGCAGACGCTAGAGAGCCGCAAACGTTTGGACAATATCCGTGAGGTGGAACAAGAAAATCTCAAGATGAACCGTGCTCTCAAAAAACTTTACAACGAACTCAATCGTGAAAAGGAAACCGAACTTAATAAGGCGCGTGAACAGGCTGCTGAGATTGTGGACATGGCTCTGAGTGAAAGTGACCAGATTCTTAAAAATCTCCATAGTAAATCTCAACTCAAACCCCACGAAATCATTGAAGCCAAGGCAAAGCTGAAAAAACTGGCTCCTGAAAAAGTAGATTTGTCTAAAAATAAGGTTCTTCAAAAGGCCAAGAAAAAACGAGCTCCAAAGGTGGGAGATGATATCGTGGTTCTCAGTTACGGTCAGCGTGGTACCTTGACCAGTCAACTCAAGGATGGTCGCTGGGAAGCCCAAGTCGGCTTGATTAAGATGACCTTGGAAGAGAAAGAGTTTGACCTTGTTCAAGCCCAACCAGAAAAGCAAGTTAAGAAGAAACAAGTCAATGTTGTGAAACGAACTTCTGGCAGAGGTCCACAAGCAAGACTGGACCTTCGAGGCAAACGTTATGAAGAAGCCATGAATGAGCTAGATGCCTTTATCGACCAAGCCTTGCTCAATAATATGGCCCAAGTCGATATCATCCATGGTATCGGAACAGGTGTCATCCGTGAAGGAGTCACCAAATATCTACAAAGAAACAAACATGTCAAGAGTTTCGGCTATGCCCCACAAAATGCTGGAGGTAGCGGGGCAACTATTGTGACGTTTAAAGGATAAAGTATTTCGGACTTTATAAAGTAAAAACTGTTGAACTAATTTTTACTAATAAACACATTGACAAAAACCAACATTTTTTGTAAAATAAGAATCAATTAAATACCAACACCGAATGAAGTTTAATAGAAGTGGGGAATCGTTTGATTTTCCATGACTGTAAATGGACGGAACTCTGGAGAGACCGTAAAGGCACCGAAGGGGCAAGGCAGGCAACTGCTCAAACTCTCAGGTAAAAGGACAGAGCTAGGATAGACCGCTTTTTAGCATTTATCTAAGCATTCCAGAGTACATGTATCTTGCATGTGCTCTTTCTTTTGGGGTTGAAAAGATAGGAGAAGGAAATGTTAGAATTGCTTAAATCAATTGATGCTTTTGCTTGGGGTCCACCCCTCTTGATTTTATTGGTCGGAACAGGGATTTACCTAACTGTCCGTTTAGGACTTTTGCAGGTTTTGCGTCTCTCTAAGGCCTTTCAGCTTATTTTTATCAAGGATAAGGGGCATGGGGATGTATCCAGTTTTGCGGCCTTGTGTACAGCCCTAGCAGCGACAGTTGGTACGGGAAATATTATCGGGGTGGCGACAGCTATCAAGGTCGGTGGACCAGGAGCCCTCTTTTGGATGTGGCTGGCGGCTTTCTTTGGAATGGCAACCAAGTATGCGGAAGGTTTATTAGCTATTAAATACAGGACTAAAGACGATAACGGTGCTGTTGCAGGAGGTCCCATGCACTATATACTTTTGGGTATGGGAGAAAAGTGGAGACCACTTGCCATCTTTTTTGCTATCGCAGGTGTCTTAGTAGCCCTATTGGGAATCGGAACCTTCACCCAAGTCAACTCGATAACAGAATCTATCCAAAATACAACGACTATTTCGCCAGCCATCACGGCTCTTGTTTTGTCTGTCTTTGTAGCGATTGCTGTCTTTGGTGGACTCAAGTCCATTTCAAAGGTTTCAACTACTGTTGTTCCTTTTATGGCTATCATTTATATTTTGGGAACTCTTACAGTTATTTTCTTTAATATTGGGAAAATCCCTGCCACAATCGCTTTAATCTTGACATCGGCTTTTAGTCCAGTTGCTGCGGTAGGTGGATTTGCTGGCGCTAGCATTCGAATGGCTATTCAAAATGGTGTGGCGCGAGGTGTTTTCTCGAACGAATCTGGTCTGGGTTCGGCTCCCATTGCAGCAGCTGCGGCTAAGACAAATGAACCAGTAGAGCAAGGATTGATTTCCATGACAGGAACCTTTATTGATACCCTCATTATCTGTACCTTGACTGGTTTGACCATCTTGGTGACTGGTGTTTGGAGTGGCGACTTAAATGGGGTTGCCTTGACTCAGTCAGCCTTCTCAACAGTCTTTTCACACTTTGGACCTGCCCTTTTGACCATCTTCCTTGTGCTCTTTGCCTTTACAACGATTCTAGGTTGGAACTATTACGGAGAACGTTGTTTTGAGTTTCTCTTTGGGGTTCGCTTTATCTGGCTCTACCGTGTGGTCTTTGTGCTCATGGTTCTGTTGGGAGGATTTATCGAGTTGGATATGGTTTGGATTATCGCAGATATTGTCAATGCCTTGATGGCTCTGCCAAACTTGATTGCCCTCTTAGTCTTGTCGCCGGTCGTTATTGCTGAAACTAAAAAGTATTTTAATAAATAATGAAATCACACATCGCGTGTGATTTTTTTCTTTCATAAAAAATTTTTATCGATGCAATTTAAAATATATATTATGCAAGGTATAGAATCTGTGATAGACTAGGTTTCAACAAAATGAAAAGAGGTTTTATGATGACAACATTTACAATCCATACAGTAGAATCAGCACCAGCAGAAGTGAAAGAAGTTCTTGAAACAGTAGAAAAAGATAACAATGGCTATATTCCCAACCTAATCGGTCTCTTGGCCAATGCACCGACTGCTCTAGAGGCTTACCGTACTGTCGGAGCTATCAACCGTCGCAACAGCCTGACACCTGTTGAGCGTGAAGTGGTGCAAATCACGGCAGCAGTAACTAATGGTTGTGCCTTCTGCGTCGCAGGTCACACAGCCTTTTCCATCAAACAAATCCAGATGAATGATGACCTGCTTCAAGCCCTTCGCAATCGTACTCCAATCGAAACAGATCCTAAATTGGACACCCTAGCTAAGTTTACCTTGGCAGTTATCAATACCAAGGGTCGTGTAGGAGATGAAGCCTTGGCTGAGTTTCTAGAAGCTGGATACACCCAACAAAATGCTTTGGATGTGGTTCTTGGTGTCAGCCTAGCAAGCCTCTGTAACTATGCCAACAACCTAGCTAATACCCCAATTAATCCAGAATTGCAACCTTATGCCTAATTCATATCTGAGTAAAATGAAGTCTGAAATAATCGGACTTCGTTTTTTTAAGTCCTCATTTAAGCGCTTTTATGCTATACTGAAACTAACATGATTATTGGAGGTTAGGATGAAAAAACTCCCTTTGGTATTTTCTGGTTGTTTGCTAGGTTTGGCAGGAGCTGGAAATCTTATTTTAGATACGTTGCCGGTTCTGTCCTATCTATTGAGTCTGACAGGTTTGGTTTTGTGGCTCTTTTTTCTGCTTCTTCATCTCTTTAATTGGAAAGAAACAAAGCAAGAATTGACCAAGCCTCCTCTTTTGTCAGGAATGGCGACCTTTCCCATGGCTGGGATGATTTTATCGACTTATGTCTTTCGAGTCTTCCCTCATTTCCCTTTGGTAGCGCAAGGACTTTGGTGGTTTTCATTTCTCTTGGATTTGTTCTTGATTGCTGGTTTCACCATTAAATTTGCCTATCCGGGGCGGAGGGTTCATGCGACTCCTAGCTGGACGGTTCTCTATGTGGGGATAGCAGTAGCAGCCTTGACCTATCCTCTTGTAGGTATCATCGAAATTGCCTATGCGACCTTGAGTTTTGGTTTTCTCCTAACCTTCTATCTCTATCCCCTTATTTATAGCGATTTAAAGAAACATCCGCTCCCACTAGCCTTGCTTGGGCAAGAAGGAATCTACTGTGCTCCTTTCTCTCTACTCTTGGCTTCTCTGGTTCGGGTTGGAGGAGCCAGCCTACAAACCTGGGTCTTGATTGTCATGATCTTGCTTTCTCAATCCTTCTTTTTCTTTGTTTTGACTCGCCTGCCCAATATTTTAAAACAAGGCTTTCAACCAGCCTTTTCAGCCCTCACCTTCCCGACCATTATCACAGCTACTTCGCTCAAGATGGCTCAGGGAATCTTGAAACTTCCATTTTTGGATTATTTGGTACTGGCTGAAACTATTATATGCCTCACTATTTTATTCTTTGTATTAGGTGCTTATCTAATTTGGTTACGAAAAAAGGTCTAGCTAGAAATAGCTAGGCCTTATTTTTATGGTTTGATAACTTCAGCGCCACCCATGTATGGACGAAGAACTTCTGGGATGGTCACAGAACCATCTGCATTTTGGTAGTTTTCAAGAATAGCAGCCACTGTACGTCCAACTGCAAGTCCAGAACCGTTCAAGGTATGGAGCAATTTCACCTTGCCATCTGCTTCATCACGGTAACGGATTTGGGCACGACGGGCTTGGAAATCTTCTGTGTTTGAACAGCTTGAAATTTCACGGTAGGTATTTTGCGCTGGAATCCAAACTTCCAAGTCGTAAGTTTTAGCAGCTGAGAAGCCCATATCTCCTGTAGAGAGAGCAACGACACGGTATGGAAGGTTAAGTTTTTGAAGGATATTTTCAGCGTTGGCTGTCATTTTTTCCAATTCTTCGTAAGATTCTTCTGGTTTGGCAAATTTAACCATTTCAACCTTGTGGAATTGGTGCAAACGAATCAAGCCACGAGTATCACGGCCAGCTGAACCAGCCTCAGAACGGAATGAAGGACTCATAGCAGTGAAGTAGATTGGCAGGTCTTTGCCGTCTAGGATTTCATCACGGTAGTAGTTTGTTAGAGGAACCTCAGCTGTAGGAATAAGGACATAATTGCTGTCGCTCAATTCAAAAGTATCTTCCTTGAATTTTGGATATTGACCAGTTCCAAACATAGAATCGTGGTTAACTATGTAAGGCGTGATGACTTCTGTATAGCCTTCTTTTCCATGTTCATCCAACATAAAGTTGTAGATGGCACGTTCCAAACGAGCACCGAGACCTTTATAGAAGAGGAAGCGAGCTCCTGTTACCTTACCCCCACGTTCCCAGTCAAGGATGCCAAGGTCTTCACCCAGATCCCAGTGAGCTTTTGGCTCGAAATCGAACTCGCGTGGAGTACCCCAACGGCGAACTTCCACGTTGTCATCTTCATCAGCTCCAACAGGAACGCTGTCAGCTGGGATGTTTGGAAGAGTAGTAGTAAATTCTGTCAATTTAGCATCGATTTCTGCCAATTCAGCATCCAAGGCTTTAACCTCAGCAGATAGATTCTGCATGGCAGCAATCCTGTCATCTGCATTTTCCTTGTTGCGCTTAGCTTGGGCAATCTCAGCAGAAACTGTGTTTCGTTCTGCTTTGAGAGTTTCAACCTTGACTAAAATATCACGACGTTTAGCATCGATTTCTTTCATCTCGTTTAAGACAGCAGCATCTACACCACGTGTAGCCAATTTTCCTGCGACAGAATCAAAGTCTGTACGAATACGTTTGATATCTAACATAAGAACTCCTTTATGAAAAAAGCACACCTGACAAAGCGTTGGAGTGGCAGGGCCACGGTTCCATCCAACTTCACAGGTGTGCACTTGATTGTGTATGTAATTGTTACTAACGGTAGAATTTCACCTATCCCTCCTATCTGCTCGCAGCACCCGCAGACTTTCTGAAAGAAGAAGATAACCTACTTATCCGTTGCTATGATTATACTAAAGTTTCTACTTTTTTGCAAATAGATTTTTAAATTTTTGGCTAATTGTCTGAATCAGGGTCGGAAGTTTGACGACCTTGTCATTGCCCAGTTTTTCGCGAGCAATTTTAAGAATGGCACCTGAGTCTTTTGAAGCAAAGAGAAATTTTCCTCTGTCTGTAAAGACTTCGAAGTGGCGACTGATTTTGCGACCAGTGACATTGGCTCCAATCTGGTTGATATGGTCCCAAGGAATCTGGATAAATTGTTCGACATTGACATCTGGGTAAAATTCCAGAGCCTGATCTCCAACAAGGAATTTCCCAACTTTCCCAGCTATAGAGAGGTAGGAAGTTCCGGTCGTATTGAGAAGCACTGTTTTGTTAAGAGATTGGGCCATGATTAGTCTTCCTTACTTTCACCGAAAAAGGCATTGTAGAGCGCTTTAATTGCTGCTTTTTCTTGGTCTTTATTGACAACAAACATGATAGAAACTTCACTAGAACCTTGAGACATCATCTGGATATTAATCTTGTTTTCAGATAGAGCACGTGTCGCAGTAGCAGTTACTCCGATATGACTCTTCATTTTTTCACCAACAATCATAATGATAGAAAGGTCGTGTTCGATTTCTGCATGGTCTACTTCAGCCTTTTGAACCAACTGACGAAGGATTTCTTCTTCCTTGATAGGAGTTAGTTCGCGAGAACGGAGGATGATTGAAAGATCGTCGATACCTGTTGGCATATGTTCCCAACCGATGTTAAGATCTTCAAGGATTTGAAGAACCTTGCGTCCAAATCCAACCTCACGGTTCATGAGGTATTTAGACATGTTGATGCTGACAAAGCCAGAGTCACCAGCAATTCCTACTACTGGGAATTCATCACTACTATGTTTTAGAACGATACGAGTACCTGGATGATCAGGATTGTTGGTATTCTTGATAACCAGAGGAATTTTTCCTCGGTAGGCAGGAAGAAGCGCTTCGTCATGAAGGACTGAGAATCCTGCATAGGCCAACTCACGCATTTCACGGTAGGTCAGCTCAGGGATTGAGTGTGGTTGGTGGATAATACCAGGGTGTGCTGCAAAGATACCATCAACATCCGTAAAGTTTTCATAGAGGTCTGCCTTAACACCGGCAGCAATGATAGAACCTGTAATGTCTGATCCTCCACGTGAGAAGGTACAGATCTGATTTTCCTTGGTAACACCAAAGAAACCAGGAATGACAAGGACTTCATTGGCATTTGTCAATTCCTCAATCTTGTCATAACTTGATGGAATGATGCGAGCGTGACCAGGTTCACTTGTGACTACAATACCAGCTTCTCTAGGGTGCACATAGCGTGCATCGATACCATTTTGATTAAAGTAGGCAGCAATCAATTTAGCATTGTTATTTTCACCGGCTGCTAGGAAAGTGTCGTAGAGAAATTCATTTTCTTCGATAGGAAGAGTAGCTAAGGCGCGAATACTTTTTGAAATTTTTTCTAAAACAGCTGGTTTAAGACCTAGTTCACTAACCATAGCAGCATAGCGGTCGATAATCCAGTTTTGACTCTTACTAATATCGTTACCAGCAACATAGTCGCGGTAGTATTTAATCAAGGCATCCGTAACTTTAGTATCTTCAGCATTACGTTTACCAGGCGCAGAAACGACGACAAAACGACGCTCTGAATCGCTTTTGACGATGTTTAAAACTTTTTCTAATTGACTAGCAGAGGCAAGAGAGCTACCTCCAAATTTAACAACTTTCATAAGAACTCCTAAAGTAAGTATTTTATACGATTATAGCAGAAAGAAAGCCTTTTTTCAATGAAGAAAATAAGATGCGTTCTAGTATAAAGCGAGCCTTTCTAATCGGCTGAGACACTTTCAGTTGATTTTTTCTTGCTTTCTGATTTCAAAAAAGATATACTTTGAAAATAAAATAATTTAAATTGCCTATAAAATAAAAGGAGTCCTGATGGAACATATTATTTATCAGCTTGAAGAGGATTTGGCGATTCTTACCTTAAATCGTCCTGAGGTCGCAAATGGTTTTCATATTCCTATGTGTGAGGAGATTTTGGAAGCTCTGACTCTGGCAGAGAAGGATCCAGCTGTGCATTTTATCTTAATTAATGCCAATGGGAAAGTATTCTCCGTTGGAGGAGATTTAGTAGAGATGAAGCGGGCAGTAGATGAGGATGATGTTCCATCATTAACGAAAATCGCAGAATTGGTCAATACAATTTCTTATAAAATCAAGCAAATTGCTAAACCTGTCTTGATGGAGGTTGATGGGGCTGTTGCAGGTGCTGCAGCGAATATGGCTGTTGCTGCAGATTTCTGTCTGGCAACGGATAAGGCTAAATTTATCCAAGCCTTTGTTGGAGTTGGTTTGGCTCCAGATGCAGGTGGGATTCATCTCTTGAGTCGTAGTATTGGTGTGACGCGTGCTGCTCAATTAGCCATGACAGGAGAAGCTTTGTCCGCAGAAAAAGCTCTGGAGTGGGGGCTTGTTTACCGCGTCTGTGAAGCTGATAAACTTGAAAAGACGAGAGAACAGCTTCTTAAAAAATTGAGACGCGGGTCAGCTAATTCTTATGCTGCCATTAAGAAGTTGGTGTGGGAGAGCCAATTTAAAGATTGGCAAGATTATGCTACTTTAGAACTGAACCTACAGGAATCCTTAGCTCAAACAGAGGATTTCAAAGAGGGAGTTCGGGCTCATTCGGAAAGAAGAAGACCTAAATTTACAGGAAAATAAAAAAATACTTGCACCATTCTTTGAACTTTGATATAATTCTTTTGTCAAATGTTTTGATTCTAAAAGTTTTTTTGAAAAGGAGGGAAGGAAAGATTGGACTACCAACGAATTAATGAATATTTAACGTCTATATTTAACAATGTCCTCGTTATTGAGGAAGTTAGCTTGAGGGGTAGTCGTTTCAAGGATATCTCCATCAAAGAAATGCATACGATTGATGTGATTGGAAAAGTTCCAGATGTGACACCAAGTCAAGTGTCAAAAGAGTTGATGGTGACTCTTGGGACAGTTACGACTAGTTTGAATAATCTCGAACGCAAGGGTTACATTGAACGCATTCGTTCAGAACATGATCGACGTGTGGTACATCTGCATTTGACAAAGAAAGGTCGCTTGGTTCATAGGCTACATAAACGCTTCCACAAGGCCATGGTTGAAAAAATCATTGATGGTATGAGTAAGCAAGAAATTGAGGTTATGAGCAAAGGTTTGACCAATCTTTATCAATTTTTGGAGGATTTGAGATAATGGCTTTTGCAAAAATAAGCCAGGTTGCTCATTATGTGCCAGAGCAAGTGGTTACAAATCATGATTTGGCTCAGATTATGGATACCAATGATGAGTGGATTTCAAGTCGGACGGGAATACGACAAAGGCATATTTCAAGAACAGAATCTACTAGTGATTTGGCTACAGAAGTTGCCAAGAAACTGATGGCAAAAGCTGGAATCACAGGAGGGGAGTTGGATTTTATCATCCTAGCTACCATTACTCCAGATTCGATGATGCCCTCTACAGCTGCTCGTGTTCAAGCTAATATTGGTGCTAATAAGGCCTTTGCTTTTGACCTAACAGCTGCTTGTAGTGGATTTGTATTTGCTCTTTCAACTGCTGAAAAGTTTATCGCTTCTGGTCGCTTTCAAAAAGGCTTGGTGATTGGTAGTGAAACCCTCTCTAAAGCAGTCGATTGGTCAGACCGATCAACAGCTGTTTTGTTTGGAGATGGTGCTGGTGGTGTCTTGTTAGAAGCTAGCGAGCAAGAGCATTTCTTGGCAGAGAGTCTCAATAGTGATGGGAGTCGTAGCGAGTGTCTAACTTATGGACATTCAGGCTTGCATTCTCCGTTTTCAGATCAAGAAAGTGCAGATTCATTTTTGAAGATGGATGGACGCGCAGTCTTTGATTTTGCTATTCGGGATGTAGCCAAGTCTATCAAGCAGACTATTGAAGAATCTCCTGTAGAGGCGACAGACTTGGATTATCTGCTACTTCATCAGGCTAATGACCGTATTTTGGATAAGATGGCTAGGAAAATCGGTGTCGACCGAGACAAACTTCCAGCCAATATGATGGAATATGGCAATACCAGTGCAGCCAGTATCCCGATTTTACTTTCAGAGTGTGTAGAACAAGATCTCATCCGTTTAGATGGTAGCCAGACTGTTCTGCTATCAGGCTTCGGTGGAGGCTTGACCTGGGGCACACTCATTCTTACAATTTAGGTAATCATGTGGTGAACACATTGTTATAAAAAACTATTTATTTTAAAGGAGTCCTATTATGGCAGTATTTGAAAAAGTACAAGAAATTATCGTTGAAGAACTTGGGAAAGACGCATCAGAAGTAACACTTGAATCAACTTTTGATGACTTGGACGCAGATTCATTGGACTTGTTCCAAGTAATCTCAGAAATTGAAGATGCTTTTGATATCCAAATCGAAGCAGAAGATGACTTGAAAACAGTTGGTGACTTGGTTGCCTACGTTGAAGAGCAAACAAAATAAGCAGAATATAAATAGAAGGAGTAGGGAAACCCGCTCCCTCTTGTTTAGGCAATAGTTTGATTTTCAAATTATGACGATATCGAACTATTACGTAAGCAAGAAACGATGGAGGCACTATGAAAACGCGTATTACAGAATTATTGAACATTGATTATCCTATCTTTCAAGGAGGAATGGCTTGGGTTGCTGATGGTGATTTGGCAGGAGCTGTTTCCAAGGCTGGAGGACTAGGGATTATCGGTGGGGGGAATGCCCCTAAAGAAGTTGTCAAGGCAAATATTGATAAAATCAAATCATTGACTGATAAACCCTTTGGTGTCAACATTATGCTCTTGTCTCCCTTTGTGGAAGATATTGTAGACCTCGTTATCGAGGAAGGGGTTAAGGTTGTTACAACAGGCGCAGGAAATCCAAGCAAGTACATGGAACGCTTCCATGCTGCTGGTATCACGGTTATTCCAGTTGTGCCTAGTGTTGCTTTAGCTAAACGCATGGAAAAAATCGGTGCGGACGCTGTTATTGCAGAAGGAATGGAGGCCGGGGGGCATATCGGTAAATTAACAACTATGACCTTGGTGCGTCAGGTTGCTGCTGCTGTATCTGTTCCTGTTATTGCTGCAGGAGGGATTGCGGATGGTGAAGGTGCTGCGGCTGGCTTTATGCTAGGTGCAGAGGCTGTTCAGGTTGGAACTCGTTTTGTCGTTGCAAAAGAGTCTAATGCCCATCCAAATTATAAGGCGAAAATTTTAAAAGCTCGAGATATTGATACTACGATTTCAGCTCAACACTTTGGACATGCTGTTCGTGCGATTAAAAATCAGTTGACTCGTGATTTTGAACAAGCTGAAAAAGATGCCTTTAAACAAGAAAATCCAGATTTGGAAATCTTTGAACAAATGGGAGCAGGTGCTCTAGCCAAAGCTGTTGTTCACGGAGATGTGGATGGAGGCTCTGTCATGGCAGGTCAAATTGCAGGCCTTGTTTCCAAAGAAGAAACCGTTGAAGAAATCCTAAAAGATTTGTATTACGGAGCAGCTAAGAAAATTCAAGAAGAAGCCTCTCGTTGGGCAGGAGTTGTAAGAAATGACTAAAACAGCCTTTTTATTTGCTGGTCAAGGTGCCCAGTATCTAGGTATGGGACGGGAACTCTATAATCAGTATCCGATTGTCAAAGAAACGATTGATCAAGCGAGTCAGGTACTCGGTTATGATTTGCGTTATCTTATTGATACAGAAGAAGAAAAACTCAATCAGACCCGCTATACGCAACCAGCTATTTTAGCAACTTCAGTTGCTATCTACCGTTTATTGCAAGAAAAGGGCTATCAGCCTGATATGGTTGCTGGTTTGTCCCTTGGAGAATATTCTGCCTTGGTGGCCAGTGGTGCCTTAGATTTTGAAGATGCGGTAGCCTTGGTAGCTAAGCGTGGAGCCTATATGGAAGAAGCGGCCCCTGCTGGTTCTGGCAAGATGGTAGCAGTTCTCAATACGCCAGTAGAGGTTATTGAAGAAGTCTGTCGAAAAGCTTCTGAACTTGGAGTAGTTACCCCAGCCAACTATAATACACCTGCACAAATTGTGATTGGTGGAGAAGTGACTGCAGTTGACCGAGCTGTTGAACTCTTGCAGGAAGCAGGAGCTAAACGCTTGATTCCTCTCAAGGTTTCAGGACCTTTTCATACCGCTCTCCTTGAGCCTGCTAGCCAGAAACTAGCTGAAACTCTAGCTCAGGTAAGTTTTTCAGATTTTACTTGTCCCCTAGTCGGCAATACAGAAGCTACGGTCATGAAAAAAGAAGACATTGCTCAACTTTTGACGCGTCAGATCAAGGAACCAGTTCGTTTCTATGAAAGTATTGCGGTTATGCAAGAAGCAGGCGTAACCAACTTTATCGAGATTGGCCCGGGGAAAGTCTTGTCAGGCTTTGTCAAAAAAATTGATAAGACCGCTAAACTAGCCAATGTTGAAGATCAGGCTAGTTTGGAAACTTTGCTAGAAAACAAGTAATCCCTTCTCCCATAAATACAAGAGGAAACAGGAGAAAAGAATGCAACTAAAAAATAAAAATATCTTTATTACAGGTTCGAGTCGTGGAATTGGTCTTGCCATCGCCCACAAGTTTGCTCAAGCAGGAGCCAATATTGTTTTAAACAGTCGTGGGGCAATCTCAGAAGAATTGCTCGCTGAGTTTTCAAACTATGGTGTCAAGGTGGTTCCTATATCAGGAGACGTGTCAGATTTTGCAGACGCTAAGCGTATGGTTGATCAAGCTATTGCAGAGCTGGGTTCAGTAGATGTTTTGGTCAATAATGCAGGGATTACCCAAGATACCCTTATGCTCAAGATGACAGAGGCGGATTTTGAAAAAGTGCTCAAGGTTAACTTGACTGGTGCCTTTAACATGACACAATCAGTCTTGAAACCGATGATGAAAGCCAGAGAAGGTGCTATCATTAATATGTCTAGTGTTGTTGGTTTGATGGGAAATATCGGTCAAGCTAACTATGCAGCTTCTAAGGCTGGTTTGATTGGTTTTACCAAGTCTGTGGCTCGTGAAGTGGCCAATCGCAATATCAGGGTTAACGCTATTGCACCTGGAATGATTGAGTCCGATATGACAGCTGTTCTATCAGACAAGGTAAAAGATGCTATGCTGGCTCAAATTCCTATGAAAGAATTTGGACAAGCGGAGCAGGTTGCAGATTTGACAGTATTTTTAGCAGGCCAAGATTATCTAACTGGTCAAGTGGTTGCCATTGATGGTGGCTTAAGTATGTAGCAGAAGCTAGAGGTGAAAAAGATGAAACTAAATCGCGTAGTAGTAACAGGTTATGGAGTAACATCTCCAATCGGAAATACACCAGAAGAATTTTGGAATAGTTTGACAACTGGAAAAATCGGAATTGGTCAAATTACGAAATTTGATCATAGCGACTTTGATGTTCATAATGCAGCAGAAATCCAAGATTTTCCTTTTGATAAATACTTTGTAAAGAAAGATACCAATCGTTTTGATAACTATTCTTTATATGCCTTGTATGCGGCTCAAGAAGCTGTCAATCATGCCAATTTAGATGTAGAGGCTCTTGATAAAGATCGTTTTGGTGTTATTGTGGCCTCTGGTATTGGTGGAATCAAGGAAATTGAAGATCAAGTGCTTCGCCTAAATGACAAAGGACCAAAACGTTTGAAACCATTGACCCTTCCAAAAGCCTTGCCAAATATGGCTTCAGGAAATGTTGCTATGCGTTTTGGAGCAAACGGTGTTTGTAAATCTATCAATACTGCCTGCGCTTCATCAAATGACGCGATTGGTGATGCCTTCCGTTCAATTAAGTTTGGCTTCCAAGATGTCATGTTGGTAGGTGGGTCAGAAGCTTCTATTACACCTTTTGCTATTGCTGGTTTCCAAGCCCTAACTGCTCTCTCAACTACAGAGGACCCAACTCGTGCTTCCATTCCATTTGATAAGGACCGTAATGGTTTTGTCATGGGTGAAGGTTCTGGGATGTTAGTTCTTGAAAGCCTTGAACACGCTGAAAAACGTGGGGCTACTATCCTTGCTGAAGTGGTTGGTTACGGAAATACTTGTGATGCCTACCATATGACTTCTCCTCATCCAGAAGGTCAGGGAGCTATCAAGGCCATTAAACTAGCCTTGGAAGAAGCTGAGATTTCTCCAGAGCAAGTAGCCTATGTCAATGCTCACGGAACGTCAACTCCTGCTAATGAAAAAGGAGAAAGTGGTGCGATTGTGGCTGTTCTTGGTAAGGAAGTACCTGTATCATCAACCAAGTCTTTCACAGGACATTTGCTAGGTGCTGCAGGTGCGGTAGAAGCTATCGTAACCATCGAAGCTATGCGTCATAACTTTGTACCAATGACAGCTGGGACAAGTGAAGTATCAGACTATATCGAAGCCAATGTCGTTTATGGACAAGGCTTGGAGCAAGAAATTCCATACGCTATTTCAAATACTTTTGGTTTTGGTGGCCACAATGCAGTTCTTGCTTTCAAACGTTGGGAGAATAAATAACTATGAATTTAAACGATATTAAAGACTTGATGGCCCAATTTGACCAGTCAAGTTTGAGAGAATTTTCTTATAAAAATGGGACGGATGAGTTGCAGTTTAGCAAGAATGAAGCGAGACTGGTGTCTGAAGTTGCAGCTCAAGTCGCTTCAGCGCCCGTTCTAGCAACACCAAGTCCAGTAGCTCCTACATCTGCTCCAGTAGAAACTGTAATAGAAGAAACTTCGTCACCAGCAGAAGCAAGCGTAGCTGCTGAGGGAGATGTTGTAGAGAGTCCACTTGTTGGGGTGGCTTACTTGGCTGCTGGTCCTGATAAACCTGCCTTCGTCACAGTTGGTGATAGTGTCAAAAAAGGTCAAACATTGGTGATCATCGAAGCTATGAAAGTCATGAATGAAATTCCAGCTCCTAAGGATGGTGTGGTAACGGAAATTCTCGTTTCTAACGAAGAAATGGTTGAGTTTGGTAAAGGATTGGTACGTATCAAATGATCGATATTCAAGGAATCAAAGAAGCCCTTCCCCACCGTTATCCTATGCTCCTAGTAGACCGTGTGTTGGAAGTGAGCGAGGACACCATTGTTGCCATCAAAAATGTGACTATCAATGAGCCCTTCTTTAACGGTCATTTTCCTCAATACCCTGTCATGCCAGGTGTTCTGATTATGGAAGCCTTGGCGCAAACAGCTGGTGTCTTGGAGTTATCAAAACCTGAAAATAAAGGGAAACTAGTCTTTTACGCTGGTATGGACAAGGTCAAGTTTAAGAAGCAAGTTGTACCAGGTGACCAATTAGTTATGACGGCAACGTTTGTAAAACGTCGTGGCACCATTGCCGTGGTTGAAGCAAAGGCTGAAGTGGATGGCAAGCTTGCAGCTAGTGGTACTCTTACCTTTGCAATTGGGAACTAAGGAGGTTCTCCATGTTTCGAAAAATTTTAATTGCCAATCGTGGTGAAATTGCGGTCCGTATTATCCGTGCGGCGCGTGAACTGGGGATCGCAACGGTGGCGGTTTATTCAACTGCTGATAAGGAAGCCCTTCATACGCTTTTGGCAGATGAAGCGGTTTGTATCGGTCCTGGTAAGTCAACTGAGTCTTATCTCAATATCAATGCGGTTCTATCAGCTGCAGTCTTGACTGAGGCAGAAGCCATTCACCCAGGTTTTGGATTTCTCAGTGAAAATTCCAAATTTGCAACTATGTGTGAAGAGGTGGGGATTAAGTTTATCGGCCCATCTGGTCATGTCATGGATATGATGGGAGACAAAATCAATGCGCGTGCTCAGATGATTAAAGCAGGCGTGCCTGTCATTCCAGGTTCAGATGGAGAAGTGCATAACTCTGAGGAAGCTTTGATTGTTGCTGAAAAAATTGGCTATCCTGTTATGCTCAAGGCTTCAGCAGGTGGAGGTGGTAAAGGGATTCGTAAGGTTGAAAAACCAGAAGACCTCGTTTCCGCCTTTGAAACTGCCTCTAGTGAAGCCAAGGCCAATTATGGCAATGGTGCCATGTACATAGAACGAGTTATCTATCCCGCTCGTCACATTGAGGTTCAAATCCTAGGAGATGAGCATGGACATGTGATTCACTTGGGGGAACGGGATTGTTCTCTTCAACGGAATAACCAAAAGGTTTTAGAAGAAAGTCCTTCGATTGCAATTGGCAAAACGCTACGCAATGAAATTGGTTCTGCTGCTGTTCGAGCTGCAGAGTCTGTTGGTTATGAGAATGCAGGGACCATTGAGTTTCTTCTTGATGAAGCCAGTGGAAACTTCTATTTCATGGAAATGAATACACGTGTTCAGGTAGAGCATCCAGTAACAGAGTTTGTTTCAGGTGTGGATATCGTTAAGGAACAGATTCGCATTGCGGCAGGTCAGCCTCTGTCTGTTAAGCAAGAAGATATTGTTCTACGCGGTCATGCCATCGAGTGTCGTATCAATGCAGAAAATCCAGCCTTTAACTTTGCTCCAAGTCCAGGTAAGATTACCAATCTCTATCTGCCAAGTGGTGGAGTTGGCTTGCGCGTGGATTCAGCAGTTTATCCAGGTTATACCATTCCGCCTTATTATGATAGTATGATTGCCAAAATCATCGTACACGGCGAAAATCGTTTTGACGCCTTGATGAAAATGCAACGTGCCCTCTATGAATTAGAGATAGAAGGGGTGCAGACCAATGCAGATTTCCAGCTTGACCTCATTTCAGATCGCAATGTCATTGCTGGAGATTATGATACTTCCTTCTTGATGGAAACCTTCTTACCCAAATATCAAGAAAAAGAATAAAATGACTTCAAGAGTTTAAACCGAAAAGGGGAATCAATGGCTCTATTTAGTAAAAAAGATAAGTATATTCGAATCAATCCCAATCGTTCGGTTAGGGAAAAACCTCAAGCCAAGCCAGAGGTTCCAGATGAATTATTTTCCCAGTGTCCAGGCTGTAAGCATACCATCTATCAGAAGGATCTGGGAAGTGAGCGTATCTGTCCACACTGTAGCTATACCTTTCGTATTTCTGCCCAAGAACGCTTGGCTTTGACGATTGATATGGGAACCTTCAAGGAATTGTTTACAGGGATTGAAAGCAAGGATCCCTTGCATTTCCCTGGTTATCAAAAGAAACTAGTAACCATGCGTGAAAAAACAGGTCTGGATGAAGCTGTTGTGACAGGAACAGCTCTTATAAAAGGTCAGACTGTGGCTCTTGGGATTATGGATTCCAACTTTATCATGGCATCTATGGGTACGGTTGTAGGGGAAAAAATTACTCGCTTGTTTGAGTATGCGACTGTCGAACAATTACCAGTTGTTCTCTTCACAGCCTCTGGTGGAGCCCGTATGCAGGAAGGAATCATGAGTCTCATGCAGATGGCCAAGATTTCTGCAGCAGTTAAACGCCATTCAAATGCTGGTCTCTTTTACCTGACCATTTTGACAGATCCAACGACAGGTGGTGTGACAGCTTCTTTCGCTATGGAAGGCGATATCATTCTGGCTGAACCACAGAGTTTAGTTGGTTTTGCTGGGCGTCGTGTCATTGAAAATACGGTTCGTGAAAGCTTGCCTGAGGATTTCCAAAAGGCAGAATTCCTATTGGAACATGGTTTTGTGGATGCTATTGTCAAAAGAAGAGATTTGCCAGATACGATTGCTAGCCTAGTCAGATTGCACGGAGGGGGTCCTAGATGAATATTGCAAAAATAGTCAGAGAAGCGCGTGAGCAGAGTCGCTTGACAACCTTGGACTTTGCGACAGGCATTTTTGATGACTTTATCCAATTACACGGTGACCGTTCTTTTCGTGATGATGGTGCAGTTGTTGGTGGTATCGGCTGGCTTGGAGACCAAGCTGTAACAGTGGTTGGTATCCAAAAAGGCAAGAGTTTACAAGATAACCTCAAGCGGAATTTTGGCCAACCGCATCCAGAAGGCTATCGCAAGGCTCTACGGTTGATGAAACAGGCTGAAAAGTTTGGTCGTCCAGTTGTGACCTTTATTAATACTGCAGGTGCCTATCCTGGTGTCGGCGCGGAAGAACGCGGTCAAGGAGAAGCTATCGCTCGCAATCTCATGGAAATGAGTGACCTGAAAGTTCCGATTATTGCTATTATTATCGGTGAAGGTGGTTCAGGTGGAGCTCTGGCTCTGGCAGTCGCAGACCGTGTCTGGATGCTGGAAAATTCTATCTATGCTATTCTCAGTCCAGAAGGCTTTGCTTCCATTTTATGGAAGGACGGAACTCGTGCCATGGAAGCGGCTGAACTGATGAAAATCACTTCACACGAGCTGCTAGAAATGGACGTGGTGGACAAGGTGATTTCTGAAGCAGGACTTTCTAGCAAAGAATTAATTAAGAATGTCAAAAAAGAACTCCAAGATGAGCTAGCTAGACTTTCGCAAAAACCGTTAGAAGAGTTGTTGGAAGAGCGTTATCAACGATTTAGAAAATACTAATACCTCAGAATACATAAAAACTAGAACTGGCAGTCAGTTCTAGTTTTTGTGTGCTTCTTACTCTGTATCAAGGACGAGGTAAAAGGTGCTTGGGAAACCAAACACCTTTTCGATTATTCATTTTCTTCAGTTACAAATTGACTAAGCAGTCCGTTGATAAAGCGGGCTGATTTTTGATCTGAAAAATTCTTAGCAAGTTCAATAGCTTCATTGACTGCTACCAGCTGAGGTGTATCAAATGATGTGATTTCAAAGATACCCAAGCGTAGTAAGTTTTTTTCGACCAAGGTCAATCGTTCAACTGTCCAGCCTGACTTGAGGTGCTGGTTGATTTGTTTATCCAACTCGTCTTTTTGAGCTTGAACACCAGAAACCAAGTTCAGAAGAAAGGCAGGGATTTGCACATCTTCATCTTCACGGTCATGTGTATATGCAAAGTGACAAGCTGTTTCCATATCTGTGCCGAATTCAAGGCTCATGAGGGCTTGAAAAGCGCATTTACGAAGTTCGCGTCTAGATTCTAATAATGGACTAGTCATTGAGGAAGTCCTCGTTAAATAGATCTTTCAACTCAGGTTTTGGTGTTTTATCTGGAACGATTCCTGCAACATGGATGTTAACAGCAGCAAGTTCCACATCAGCCATATCTCGGACAGCATCTTTGACTGCTTTTTGAATAGCAAGAGCAACTTTTGGTACTTTCACACCGTACTCAAGGTAGAGGTAGATGTCAGCAGTTAGTTCTTCGTTGCTTTCTTTTAAGTAGACGCCACGACCAAGAGAGAGTTTTGATAGGGTATCAGATACGGATTTATTTGAAAATGAGTGGACACCATCAACTTTAGCAGTTGTGATGGCAATGATTTTTTCAAGTACACGTGGAGCGATAACGATTTCGCCAAATTGTTCTTCAATTCCCATAGAATGACCTCTTTCTAGAGATTAGGCACGAGAAACGTAAGTTCCTTCTGCAGTGTTGATGATCAATTTTTGTCCAGCTTCGATGAAGTCAGGAACGTTGACAACAAGTCCAGTTTCCATAGTTGCTGGTTTACCAGAACCTGTAACAGTAGCACCTTTGATAGATGGTTGTGTTTCAGCAACTGTCAATTCAACAGTAGTTGGTACAGTTACACCGATTACTTCAGTTCCGTAGAATTGGATTTTCACATCAGAGTTTTCAAGGATGTAAAGCAATTCATTTTCAACGTTTACGACTGGGATTTCGTATTGGTCGTAAGTTTCAGTGTTCATGAAGTAGGCAGTTTCATCCATTTTGTACAAGTATTGAGCTGGCACAGTTTCGATAATAGCTTGTTCGAATTTTTCTTCTGGACGGTAGCTTGTGTCAAAAGTAGAACCAGTACGGACATCACGTAATTTCATACGCATGATTGTGTTCCCTTTACCTGGTTTGTGGTGGCTAGCTTCCAAAACGCGGATTAATTTTCCGTCTGCAGTTTCAAATGTCATACCAGCTTTCAATTTGCTTGCTTCAATCATGTTTTTACCTCTTTAATAAATATTATTACTCTTCATTTTACCATAAAATCTTCTGGAAATAAAGCCAAAATAGTTATTGGGAGATGGTAGGGGAGAAAAAGAATATTGCCTAGTCAGGTGGAGTGGTTAATGTTAAAGAGTATCTACCATATTTCTTCTCATACTCAATGGAAATCAAAGAGCAAACTAGGAAGCAAGCCGCAGGTTGCTCAAAACACTGTTTTGAGGTTGTGGATAGAACTGACGAAGTCAGTAACCATATATACGGTAACGCGACGCTGACGTGGTTTGAAGAGATTTTCGAAGAGTATTATATTTCAAAAGGCCGAAGTAAGCTTACTCCGACCTGTTAGTATTGTCTTAAAAAGATTGATTTTTATTCTGGTTCTACCAAAATTTTAATTTGTGACTTATCTTGAGTTAATTCGATAAAGCCTTCTTCGACGATATTTTCCAATTTGATTTTCTTAGTAACCAATTTTTCAGCAGAGAAGTAGCCTTGTTCCATCAATTCTAATACTTTAGGGAAGATATGACGATAAGCAATGATTCCTTTTAGTGTCTTTTCTTGGATTGCAAATTCATTCGGATTAATATTTGCTTCTCGTTCCCAGATAGAGACCACCATGCACTCACCTGCTTTATGTACGGCAGCTAAGGCTTGTCCTAAAACTACTGGCACACCCGTTACTTCATAAGAAACATCTACACCACCGTTTGTTAAACGATGAATAGCTTCAACAGCTGTTTCACCTTCTTCCGGACGGACAACGATAGCTCCTAACTCTTCAGCTTTTGCTTGACGTTCAGGTGATAGTTCAACAGCATAAATCTTAGAAGCACCCGCTGCACGAAGGGCTTCTATAATTAAGAGACCAATCGGACCTAAGCCAAAGACAGCAGCAGTATCACCAGCTTTTAGTGCTGATTGACGAACTGCATAAACTGCAACAGCAGCTGGCTCAGTGAGAGCAGCTTGCTCATAGCTTAAGCTATCTGGAATGACATGTACTAAGTCACCGTCTAAAACACAATATTTGGCAAATCCACCGTCTGCAGCCAAACCGACAAAATTAAGGTTTGGATCCAAATTATAATTACCAACTAAGTTATTCTTAGCTAGAATTGGTTCTACAGCAACACGATCACCAACTTTAACACGAGTAACATCGCTTCCGACTTCTACAATTTCACCAGAAAATTCATGTCCCAGTGTTACTGGTGCTTTTTGACCAGAATAGACATGTTCTTCTGTTGGGATGAAGATAGGGCCATCTAAAAATTCGTGGAGGTCAGTACCACAAATTCCCGTGAATTTAACAGCAACTTTTACTTGGTGCGGAAGTACCTCAGGGACTTCTACTTCTTGAATACGAACATCTTTTGCTGCATGCCAGCGAGCTGCTTTCATTGTAGCCATATGAATAACTCCTTATTGTTACGATTTTTAGTTTTCTTTTTAGGAAACTTTACATGTAACATTGTAAACGCTTTCCTTGTATTTGTCAAGAAAAAACCAACCTCAAGGCTGGTTTCTTTTACATATTAATCTTCTTTCAACTTCGCTAATTCCTGAGCAAGGAGTTTAAGGGCGACTTGTGGGTTGGCTTGGCCTTTGGTTGCTTTCATAAGGAATCCTGTGAAGGCCTTATCTGCGTTACGTTTACCTGACTTGAAGTCGGCAACCGCCGCTTCGTTATCGACAAAGACTTGGTGGATGATTGGAATCAGGATTTCAGGATCTGAGATTTGAACCATACCTGCTTTTTCAACGTATTCACGCGCTCCTCCGCCATTTTTAGCTAGGTGGACAAAGACTTTCTTAGCAATCTTAGAAGAGATAGTGCCGTCTTCGATGATGGCAATCATTTCAACCAAGTTTTCTGGTGTCAATTCGATTTGTTCTAGTGTCTTGCCTTCGGCATTCAAGAACTGAGCGACTTCCCCTTGGAGCCAGTTAGAGACTTGTTTGGCATCGCCACCGAGGGTAACAGCTTTTTCAAAGAAGTCAGAAGTGACTTTGTTTGCCGTCAACTGACTAGCATCATAGTCTGACAAGCCAAGGTCAGATACATAACGCGCACGGCGTTCTTTTGGAAACTCTGGCAACTCAGTTCGCATTTCCTCAATCCACTCGTCTGAGATTTCAAAGATTGGTAGGTCTGGCTCTGGGAAGTAGCGGTAGTCTGCAGCTCCTTCCTTGACACGCATGAGGATGGTTGCCTTGTTAGCTTCATCGTAACGGCGTGTTTCTTGACGGATTTGACCCCCTGAGCGAAGGATTTCAGCTTGACGTTGGACTTCGTATTCAAGACCTTTACGAACGTTTGAGAAGGAGTTGAGGTTCTTCAACTCTGTCTTGGTACCGAATTTCTCTTGACCATAAGGGCGAAGGGAGATATTGGCATCCACACGCATAGAACCCTCTTCCATCTTAACGTCAGAAATACCAGCGTACTGGATAACCTCCTTGAGGGCTGTTAGATAAGCATAGGCTTCTTCAGGAGAACGCATGTCAGCTTCAGATACAATCTCAATCAATGGCACCCCTTGGCGGTTGAGGTCAACATAAGAGTAGCCATCTGTACCGTGGGTGTTTTTACCAGCATCTTCTTCTAGGTGGGCACGTTCGATACCGATTTTCTTAGTTGTACCGTCTTCTAGCTCCACTTCAATCCAGCCGTTATAACCGATTGGCTCATCAAACTGAGAAATTTGGTAGGCTTTTGGATTATCAGGGTAGAAGTAGTTCTTGCGGTCAAAGTGCATCTTTTTGTGGATGTCCATGTTGAGGGCAAGAGCAGCCTTGATACCGGCATCGACAACACCTTTATTAAGAACTGGCAGAACTCCTGGGAAAGACCAATCAATCACGTTAGTGTTGGCATTTTGGTCATTTCCAAAGTGGGCAGAAGTAGGTGAGAAGATTTTTGAATTGGTGTTGAGCTCTACGTGGACTTCAAGTCCAATGACTGTTTCAAAGTTCATTAGTTATCACCTCCAAAAATCACGGGTTGTTGTTTGTGGTAGTCTGTTGTCGCCTCAAAAGCAGCAGCAGCTTGGTAAATGGTTTCCTCAGAGTACTTAGGACCGATCAATTGGAGACCGACAGGCAGACCTTGAGAGAATCCAGCAGGAATAGAAATTCCAGGCAGTCCTGCCAAGTTTACAGGTATGGTCAAGAGGTCAGCCAAGTACATAGCAACTGGGTCGTGGTTGAGTGAATCCAAGTCATAGGCAACACTAGGAGCAGTTGGGCCCAAAATCAAGTCGTAATCCGCGAAGACTTTTTCGAAATCTTGGATGATGAGGGTACGGACCTGACCAGCCTTCTTATAGTAGGCGTCATAGTAACCTGATGAAAGACTGAATGTGCCAAGCATGATACGGCGTTTAACCTCTTCACCGAAACCTTGGCTACGGCTGTTTACATAGATTTCATCAAGGTTGGTTGCATCTTCTGCGCGGTAGCCGTAACGGATACCGTCAAAACGTTGCAAGTTTGATGAAGCTTCAGATGAAGCAATGATGTAGTAGACGGCAACACCGTATTTTGAGTGAGGTAGACTCACTTCTTCAACAATAGCACCAAGTTTTTCAAAGTGTTTGGCTGCGTTCAGAATGGTTCCCTTAACCTCTGGGTCAATTCCTTCACCAAGGTATTCCTTAGGCAAAGCAATTTTCATGCCCTTGATGTCTTGGCCGATTTTTGAAGTAAAATCGGCAATGCGGACAGGAGCAGAAGTAGAGTCTTTGGCATCTTCGCTTGCAATAGCATTGAGCAAGAAGGCATTTTCCTTAACAGTCGGAGCGAAAGGTCCAATCTGGTCTAATGAACTACCAAAGGCAATGAGACCGAAACGTGAAACTGTTCCGTAGGTTGGTTTGAGACCGACGATCCCATTGAAGGCAGCAGGTTGGCGGATAGATCCACCAGTATCAGAACCAAGTGACAAGCGAACTTGTCCTGAGGCTACAGCTGCAGCAGAACCACTTGATGATCCACCAGGGACCTTGCTGTGGTCCCAAGCATTTTTAGTGGCACCGTAGTAAGAAGTCTCACCTGATCCACCCATGGCAAACTCGTCCATGTTGGTTTTCCCTACGACAATCATGCCTTTCGCTTTTGCATTGGCAACGGCTGTCGCATCAAAGATTGGCTCGTAGTTGTAGAGCATTTTTGAGGCTGCAGTTGTAAGAATACCGTCTGTAGAGATATTATCCTTAACTGCAAGTGGAATTCCTGAAAGGACATTATCATCATCGATTCCAGCTTCATCAATAGCTTTAGCTTGAGCAAGAGCTTGCTCTTCAGCGATGGTAACAAAAGCGTTGATAGCGGTCTCGCGAGACTTGATATCTTCAAGTGTTGCTTGTGTTAATTCAGTTGCTGAAATTTCCTTAGAGACAAGGAGATTGTGCAAGTCTTCAATGGTTTTATTGTTGAAAGTCATTAGGCATCTCCTCCATCGTCTAGGATAGCTGGTACCTTGATATAGTAGTTGTCTTTTTCAGGTACGTTTTTAAACAAGCGATCACGGTCTGTTCCTTCTTCGGCCACATCAGGGCGGAGTACAGTCTTGCGGTCAGCCATGGTTGTAGTAGGTGCGACACCAGTTGTGTCAACTTCGCCCAGCAATTCAACCATGTCAACAATCTTAGACAAGGTAGTCGCAAAGGCAGCAGTTTCTTCTTCAGAGAATCTTAATTTTGAAAGATTGGCAACGTGTGTTACCTCTTCTTGCGTAATTTTCATCTTGCATCCTTTCGTGAAATGATGATTTTTAGTCTGTTCTATTTTACCATATTTTCCTATAAATAAGGGAAGGAAAGATGAAAAAAGACAGGTATAGGATGGAGAACGGATTCTGATGATGATTTATTTGAAAAGCGGATTTCAAAGGGGAAAATATATGGTACAATAGTTTAACAGAGAAGTGAAGACGGTGGTTACAAAATCGAAAGGATGGTGATGCTTATGTGCAGAACCTGTAAAATCTTAGTAGAAAGGAGTAACCAGATTTGTCCCCTTTTGAGGCTTTGACACTCATGTTTGTAGCTGGTAACTTTGTTATCACGCTCCTAAGGTTCATCCTTGAATTGGTAAAAGAGACAAAAAATAGCCGTCCTAACTTTGGCGAGTTAACGAGCTATTTTTTAGTTATGTAATTACAGCCACCGTCTTAAACGGCTCTGTGGGGTGTTGTTGTCGCAACACCTTTTTCTATATTTATTGTAACATTTATTTGAAAAATTGCAAGGGGAATTGTTCTACTTTAGCAGTGTCTGATATAAAATAGAAATTGAAAAAAATGCTAAAATCCGATATAATGGAGTGTTGAAAGGAATGGTAAAATCCAATGTAGAAATCATTCTTAGCTATTGAAACAAGAAAAATAGAGAATCAAAGAAAGAGAACTTATGAATATTCAAGAAGAAATTAAGAAACGTCGTACCTTTGCCATCATCTCCCACCCGGACGCGGGGAAAACAACTATCACTGAGCAGTTGCTCTACTTTGGGGGCGAGATTCGTGAGGCTGGTACCGTAAAAGGAAAGAAAACAGGGACTTTTGCCAAGTCTGACTGGATGGATATCGAGAAGCAACGCGGGATTTCGGTGACTTCATCTGTTATGCAGTTTGACTACGATGGTAAGCGCGTCAACATCCTAGACACCCCAGGGCACGAGGACTTTTCAGAAGATACCTATCGTACCTTGATGGCGGTGGATGCTGCTGTTATGGTCGTGGACTCTGCCAAGGGTATCGAGGCTCAGACTAAGAAATTGTTTGAGGTTGTGAAACACCGTGGCATTCCGGTCTTCACCTTTATGAACAAGCTAGACCGTGATGGACGTGAGCCACTGGACCTCTTGCAAGAATTAGAAGAAGTACTAGGCATTGCGAGTTACCCGATGAACTGGCCAATCGGGATGGGGAAAGCCTTCGAGGGGCTCTATGACCTCTATAACCAACGCTTGGAGCTCTATAAAGGGGATGAGCGTTTTGCTAGTTTAGAAGATGGGGACAAGCTTTTTGGCAGCAACCCTTTCTACGAGCAAGTCAAGGATGATATTGAACTTTTAAATGAAGCTGGGAATGAGTTTTCAGAGGAAGCTATTCTGGCTGGAGAATTGACACCAGTCTTCTTCGGTTCAGCTTTGACAAACTTTGGTGTGCAGACCTTCCTTGAGACCTTCCTTAAGTTTGCTCCAGAACCACATGGGCACAAGAAAACAGATGGAGAAATTGTGGATCCTTACGACAAGGACTTCTCAGGATTTGTCTTTAAAATCCAAGCCAACATGGACCCTCGTCACCGCGACCGTATTGCCTTTGTCCGTATCGTATCGGGTGAATTTGAGCGCGGTATGAGCGTCAATCTGCCTCGTACTGGTAAGGGTGCTAAACTTTCGAATGTGACTCAGTTTATGGCGGAAAGTCGTGAGAATGTGACCAATGCTGTTGCAGGAGACATCATCGGGGTTTATGATACCGGTACTTATCAGGTTGGGGATACCTTGACAGTCGGGAAAAATAAATTTGAATTTGAACCACTGCCAACCTTTACTCCTGAAATTTTCATGAAAGTTTCTGCTAAGAATGTCATGAAGCAAAAATCCTTCCACAAGGGGATTGAGCAATTGGTGCAAGAAGGAGCTATTCAGCTTTATAAGAACTATCAAACTGGCGAGTACATGCTAGGTGCTGTTGGACAACTCCAGTTTGAAGTCTTTAAACACCGTATGGAAGGCGAGTACAACGCAGAAGTGGTCATGAGTCCAATGGGTAAAAAGACCGTTCGTTGGATTAAACCAGAGGATTTGGATGAACGGATGTCATCAAGCCGTAATATCTTGGCTAAAGATCGTTTTGACCAACCAGTCTTCCTCTTTGAAAATGATTTTGCTCTCCGCTGGTTTGCAGACAAGTATCCAGATGTAGAGTTGGAAGAAAAAATGTGATTCAGTACCAACAATTGGAGCTAAAGTTCCTAATTGTTGGACGCTAGTCGCTATTTGGCGAACTAGCTAACTGCCTCACTAACTCCGTTTGCAAATAGACTCGATTTGCAAAACTCAGTGTCGTGTGTAATATGACAGTAAGATATACTGTATCTTATTTCAACTTCCCGTGGACAAGATTCTAAATTATATAGCTTATTCGTTTTACTATTAACCTTCATGGTGATAACTTACAAATAAAAGAAAACTTCAGATATTCACTTTTGGTGACTGGTCTGAAGTTTTCTTTTTTACTGTCCATATTTTTGGTAAAAGTCAACTTTTACTTGGATGAAGGTTTTTGCTTCACGTAGGAGTTGAAGAAGGGTGGCGCGAGCTTCAAATTCTTCTCTTGTCTTGGGCAGACTGCGATTACGGAAGACTTCCAGATAACGTTCAATTTCATCTAGTAAATCAGAAGCAGGATTGGTCTGGCTCAATTGACCTGCAATTTTTGAAAAGAGTTGGGCTAAAATCAGGCTCTCACTGGCAGCTAGGTGACAGGTGTTGATTTGCTGGGCCATGTTTCGCAGGATACGACTTTGTCGCTGTCTCATCTCAAAGTAGTGGATATGGTAGTCGGTCTGGTGAAAGAGGTGGTCAGAGTGATCTAGGTAGACCAGTTTGAGGGCTTCTTCCAAAAGAGTGTCTAATTCTTCCACCAGCTGTGCTCGGTTGCGGCCGTCCCCTCTAGATAAATAATATTTAAAGCGCTGGAGGATATCTTTTAACTTTTCTTCTACCAATGTGTGGTAGTGCTGGATTTCCTCTTCTCGTGAAGGCATGTAGAGATTGACCAGCAAAGCAAATCCAGTACCGATTGCAAAGAGAAGGAATTCGTTGACTAGGAGGTCTGGAGAGGTTGACTCTTGAATCAAGAGGTGGCTAACCAAAACAGTGCTTGGTGTGATGCCAATTTCCCAGCCCATCTTGTAGGCTAGGGGAACATAAAGAGCCAGATAGAGGCCAAGGCTCCAGATATGAAATCCGCTCAAGTGAAAAGCCAAACCCCCGATAACCAGAGCCAGAAGCATGGAAAAGAGCCGATTGCGGGCCAGTTTTAAGGTACTTCTACGGGTGTCGGATAGGCTCAAGAGGGCGATGATTCCAGCTGAAACTGCTGAGGAGAGATTAAAAAAATAAGCAAGAAGGCAGGCAAGACAGGTAGCTAAGATGAGCTTGGTCGTACGTTGGCTAATAGACATAAGGATTTCCTAGTAAGTTAGATAAAAGCGGAAAAGACAAGACCTGAGCAGGCTTGCCTTTATGAGTTATTTTTTACGGGCTGCTGCGTATTCGGCAACAGCGGTAAAGAGCACGTCTGTAGAAGAGTTGAGGGCTGTTTCACATGAGTCTTGGATGACCCCAATCACAAAGCCAACCCCAACAACTTGCATGGCAATATCGTTAGAAATACCGAAAAGGCTACAAGCAACTGGGATAAGAAGGAGAGAACCTCCCGCAATACCAGAAGCACCACAGGCTGAGATTGCGGCAACTACACTGAGGACAAAGGCTGTGGCAAAGTCAACAGGGATTCCAAGAGTATTTACTGCTGCAAGGGTCAAAACGTTAATGGTAATCGCCGCCCCGGCCATGTTGATAGTAGAACCAAGTGGGATAGAAACCGAATAGGTATCTGGATCTAATCCAAGGTCGTGACAAAGTTTCATGTTGACAGGGATGTTCGCCGCAGAACTACGAGTGAAGAAGGCTGTCACACCGCTGACACGCAAACATTTCCAAACGAGGGGATAAGGATTTCTCTTCATAAAGAGGAAGGCAATTAGTGGATTCACTACAAGAGCTACAAAGAGCATGGTTGTCACCAAGAGGGCAAGCAAGATTCCATAGTTGGCTAGGCTTCCGATTCCCTTATCAGAGATGGTTTTGAAGACAAGACCAAGGATACCAAATGGAGCTAGGTTGATGATCCATTCGACAATTTTAGACGTCACATCAGCCATGGTTTTAAGCAATTCTTTACTGTTTTTACTTGCCTCTCTCATAGCAATCCCGAAAACAACTGCCCAAGATAGGATACCGATGTAGTTGGCTGTGACAAGGGCATTGACTGGATTATCAACCAGTTTGAGCAATAGGTTGCTGAGAACCTGACCAATCCCATCTGGTGGTGCGATTTCTGTATTGGCACTATTTAAGGTAATCTCAACAGGGACGATGAAACTTGCTAGGACAGCAACAAGTGCCGCTGCAAAGGTTCCTACCAAGTAAAGGAAGATAACCGTTTTCATGTTGCTATCTTGTCCCTTTTGATGTTGGGAAAGGGCGTTAGCAACGAGGGCAAAGACTAGAATAGGTGCGATGGCTTTTAGACCGCCAACAAAGAGATCTCCGAGTAGACCAATTCCTGAAATGTTAGGAAGTGTCAGCCCTAGGGTTCCTCCAATGAGCATACCAATCAAAATCCGTTTGATTAGGCTTGCCTTATTCCAAGCATGAATGAATTTTTTCATAACAATCTCCTTTGTTGTGTAATGTTTATGATTATAGTATAAATATGAGCTAAAATCAAGAATTTTCTGTCTATTTTGGCTATTATTTTTTGAATATTTATGGAGATTCATCACTTGTGAAAGTATGGTATAATAAATGAAAGGAGTTTTCTATGCAAGAATTTATTCAAACCTATCTCAATAAGCTTGATATAACAACGATTATTGAAAATATCTTAACCAAGTTACTTTCTCTTTTATTCTTATTTTTACTCTTTTATATAGCCAAGAAATTGCTCCATACCATGGTGCAGAGAATTGTCAAACCTTCTCTAAAAATGTCTCGTCATGATGTCGGGCGTCAGAAAACCATCTCACGTTTATTAGAGAATGTGTTTAATTATACCCTTTATTTCTTTTTACTTTACTGCATTTTGTCGATTTTAGGTTTGCCAGTTTCTAGTTTGCTGGCAGGGGCTGGGATTGCTGGGGTGGCTATTGGAATGGGAGCCCAAGGCTTTCTATCTGATGTCATCAATGGCTTTTTCATCCTCTTTGAACGTCAACTGGATGTGGGAGATGAGGTCGTTTTGACAAATGGTCCTATTACCGTATCGGGCAAGGTTGTCAGTGTCGGCATTCGAACAACGCAACTCAGAGGAGAAGATCAGGTTCTGCACTTCGTTCCCAATCGGAATATCACCGTCGTCAGCAATTTCTCACGCACAGACTAGACCTGTTATTTTAAGTAATTTGTGGTACAATAGAAAGAGTTTAATAAAGGAGAAAAGATGGTTTTAGAAAAGCAGTTGGGCAATGGTTGTACCTGGATAGACCTTGATGTGGATAAGATTAAAAATATGGAAGATCTTTCTGACATCTATGGATTGGACAAGGAAACCATTGAGTATGCTCTGGATAGAAATGAACGAGCTCATATGGATTATAACCGTGAAACGGAGACGGTAACCTTTATTTATAATGTTCTTGATTTAGAAAAAGACAAAGAATATTATGAAGCGATTCCCATGACCTTTATCGTCGAAAGACAACGAATGATTACCATCAGCAACCATAAGAATGCTTATGTCATTGATCAGATGTCAGCTTATCTGGATAGCCATGAGTCGCTTTCTATTTACAAGTTTCTCTTTGCTGGTTTAGAGATTATTAGTAACGCTTATTATCCTGTCATTGAAGAGATGGATAAAAGTAAGGACGAAATTAGTGCCTTGCTACGTCAAACTACAACAAAGAAAAATCTCTTCGCCCTCTCTGACTTGGAGACTGGTATGGTTTACTTGACAGCAGCAGCAAAACAAAATCGACTCCTCTTGGAACATATCCAGGGCCATGCTCTTTATCGGAGATTTAATGATGTCGAACGAGAGCAGTTTGATGATGCCATGATTGAAGCCCATCAGTTGGTGTCTATGACAGACTTGATTTCTCAAGTCTTGCAACAACTCTCAGCTTCTTACAACAACATCCTAAACAATAACTTGAATGATAGTTTGTCAATTTTGACTATTATCTCCGTCTTACTAGCAGTACTTGCGGTTATTACAGGTTTCTTCGGAATGAATGTTCCTCTACCATTTACAGAAGAGCCAAATGCTTGGATTTATATCTTAATGACTAGCTTGATTTTATGGGTGGCCTTATCTCAATGGCTGAAGAAAATTACTAGAAAATAAAAGAAAAGGAGCCAAAATGGCGATTGAAAATTACATGCCAGATTTTGCTGTGGAAGCAGTCTATGATCTGACAGTCCCAAGTCTGCAGGCGCAGGGAATCAAGGCTGTTTTGGTCGATTTGGACAATACCCTCATAGCTTGGAACAACCCTGATGGGACGCCAGAGATGAAGCAATGGTTACATGATCTTCGGGACGCGGGCATTCGCATCATCGTAGTCTCAAACAACACCAAAAAACGAGTTCAACGCGCAGTTGAGAAGTTTGGAATTGATTACGTTTATTGGGCTCTGAAACCCTTCACATTTGGGATTGATCGTGCCATGAAGGAATTCCACTATGAGAAAAGTGAAGTGGTCATGGTTGGCGACCAGCTCATGACGGATATACGAGCAGCCCACCGAGCTGGCATTCGCTCGATTTTAGTCAAACCCTTGGTCCAACATGACTCGATCAAAACGCAGATTAACCGAGCGCGTGAGCGTCGTGTGATGCGAAAAATCACTGAAAAGTACGGACCGATTACATATAAAAAAGGAATTTAACTATGGAAGAAATTCTCTGTATTGGTTGTGGAGCAACCATTCAGACGACAGACAAGGCTGGTCTTGGATTTACCCCCCAGTCGGCACTCGAAAAAGGTTTGGAGACTGGGGAAGTCTATTGCCAACGCTGTTTCCGTCTCCGTCATTACAATGAAATCACAGATGTCCAGTTGACGGACGATGATTTCCTCAAGCTCTTGCACGAGGTGGGAGACAGTGATGCCTTAGTGGTCAATGTCATTGATATCTTTGATTTTAATGGCTCTGTTATCCCAGGTTTGCCACGTTTTGTCTCGGGTAATGATGTCCTCTTGGTGGGAAATAAAAAAGATATCTTGCCCAAGTCTGTTAAACCAGGCAAGATTAGCCAGTGGCTCATGGAACGTGCACACGAAGAAGGACTTCGTCCAGTTGATGTCGTCCTAACTTCGGCCCAAAACAAACATGCTATTAAGGAAGTCATTGACAAGATTGAACACTACCGTAAGGGCCGTGATGTCTATGTGGTTGGTGTAACCAACGTTGGAAAATCAACTCTAATCAATGCTATTATCCAAGAAATCACGGGTGATCAGAATGTCATCACGACTTCGCGCTTCCCAGGGACAACCTTGGACAAAATCGAGATTCCACTTGATGACGGTTCTTATATCTATGATACACCGGGGATTATCCACCGTCACCAGATGGCTCACTACTTGACGGCTAAAAACCTCAAGTATGTCAGCCCCAAAAAGGAAATCAAGCCTAAAACCTATCAGCTCAATCCTGAACAAACCCTGTTTCTAGGCGGTCTGGGACGCTTTGACTTCATTGCAGGTGAGAAGCAAGGTTTCACAGCCTTCTTTGACAATGAACTCAAACTCCATCGTACCAAACTTGAAGGCGCTAGTGCCTTTTACGATAAGCACGTCGGAACTCTTCTGACACCACCAAATAGTAAAGAAAAAGAAGTTTTTCCAAAACTAGTCCAGCATGTATTTAACATTAAGGAAAAGACAGATCTAGTCATCTCTGGACTCGGCTGGATCCGTGTAACAGGCACAGCCAAAGTCGCCGTCTGGGCACCAGAAGGCGTCGCAGTCGTCACACGAAAAGCAATTATTTAAAATGAAATCACTGAGCGAACAAAGTGAGCTCATAAAGAGATAGTTATTGCCGTGGTGTCTTGCCAATCATTAGATTGGCAAGGGGCACAATTGAGACCAAGGCTCAATTGTGAGGCCAGGAAATCCATTTTTCAAAGATGAGATCTTTGGAAAATTAGTTCCGACCGTCCCTCACTACCTAAAATAACTATCAAAAAATAAGGAAGAAATTATGTCATTAACATCAAAACAACGTGCCTTCCTCAACAGTCAGGCACACACCCTCAAACCCATCATCCAAATCGGGAAAAATGGACTTAACGACCAAATCAAAACCAGTGTCCGTCAGGCTCTTGACGCCCGCGAATTGATTAAAGTAACGCTCTTGCAAAACACAGATGAAAATATCCACGAAGTAGCTGAAATCTTGGAAGAAGAAATCGGTGTGGATACTGTCCAAAAGATTGGACGCATCTTAATCTTGTTTAAACAATCCAGCAAGAAAGAAAATTGCAAGATTTCTAAGAAAGTCAAAGAAATTTGACCCCCATACTCCAAACAACTGTTTTTACAGAGAAATAAAGGAGACTAGCCTATGGCAATCGAACTATTGACTCCCTTTACCAAGGTAGAGTTGGAGCCAGAAATCAAGGAGAAAAAACGCAAACAAGTCGGGATTTTAGGGGGGAATTTTAACCCTGTTCACAATGCCCATCTCATCGTTGCGGACCAAGTACGCCAGCAGTTAGGACTGGATCAAGTTTTGCTCATGCCTGAGTACCAACCTCCTCACGTAGATAAAAAGGAAACCATCCCTGAACACCATCGTCTCAAGATGCTTGAATTGGCGATTGAGGGGATTGAAGGTCTGGACATTGAAACAATCGAGCTAGAGCGCAAGGGCATTTCTTATACCTACGACACCATGAAGCTTCTAACTGAGAAGAATCCAGATACAGATTATTACTTTATCATCGGTGCCGACATGGTAGACTATCTGCCCAAGTGGTACCGAATTGATGAATTGGTTGACATGGTTCAGTTTGTAGGGGTTCAGCGCCCACGCTACAAGGCAGGGACTTCCTATCCCGTTATCTGGGTGGATGTGCCTCTCATGGATATCTCGTCTAGTATGGTGCGTGACTTCCTTGCCCAAGGACGAAAACCCAACTTTCTCCTACCTCAGCCGGTGCTAGACTACATCGAGAAGGAGGGGCTCTACTGATGGCCTATCAAGACTATATCAACTGTTCCCGTGAGGCTTTGTTGGAAAAAATGGCAGAGCTTCTACCTGAAAAACGCTTAACCCATTGCTTGGGTGTGGAGCGTGCAGCCATAGAGCTAGCAGAACGATTCGGAGTTGATGCTGAGAAAGCTGGTCTAGCAGGTCTTCTTCATGACTATGCTAAGAAGTTGTCAGATCAGGAATTTCTAGACTTGATTGACCGTTACCAGCTAGACCCTGACCTCAAAAACTGGGGCAATAATGTCTGGCATGGTATGGTTGGCATCTACAAGATTCAAGAAGATTTGGATTTGCATGATCTAGAAATCTTACGAGCTATTGAAATTCATACAGTCGGTGCTGGTCAGATGACAGATCTAGATAAAGTCATCTACGTTGCAGACTATATCGAGCATAACCGTGCCTTTCCAGGAGTGGATGTGGCGCGTGAAATTGCGAGTCTATCGCTTAATAAGGCGGTGGCCTACGAAACAGCTCGTACCGTGGAGCATCTAGCTCATCAGGGATTCCCTATCTATCCCCAAACCCTTGAAACCTATAACGCCTTTGTGCACTATTTGAAAGAGGACTAAATGAAGACGGCTTTTATAATCATTGATGTTCAGAATATTTTAGTGGAAACCGGTTTTCAGACAAATAGTCTATTGGAAAAAATTTCTTATTTACAAAACCAGGCTAGAAGCAAGAATATCGAAATTATCTATGTTCAACATATTGAGGATTTTGAAGCTCAAACATCAGAAGATTGGCAGATATCTGGACTTTTAAATCGAAAACCTAATGAAAAGGTCTTTCAGAAGAAGTATAACAGTATTTTCAAAGAAACTGGTTTAAAAGAATACTTGGATAAACAGGGGATTGAAAAATTAGTTTTATGTGGTATGCAGACAGAATATTGTGTGGATACCTCTGTCAAGGTTGCCTTTGAATATGGCTATAAGCTGATTATTCCAGAAGGTGCTGTCACAACCTTTGATGGAGATGACATTCCAGCAGAAACGATTAATGAATTTTATGAGGGCATTTGGGAGGGGCGCTTTGCAGATGTCCTAGATTACAAACATATTTTCTAGAAAGAGGACTAAATGAACGAAAAAGAATTACTAGAACTAGTCGTGAAAGCGGCTGATGAGAAACGTGCGGAGGATATCCTCGCACTTGACGTACAAGATTTGACTAGCGTGACGGATTACTTTGTTATTACTAGTTCAATGAATAGCCGTCAGTTGGACGCTATCGCTGATAACATCCGTGAAAAAGTAGCCCAAGCAGGCTTTAAAGGTAGCCATATCGAAGGCGATGCAGCTGGAGGTTGGGTCTTACTAGACCTCGGCGCTGTCGTTGTGCATGTCTTTTCAGAAGAAATGCGTGCCCACTATAACCTAGAAAAGCTATGGCATGAGGCAAATTCAGTAGATATTTCAGAAGCTCTTGCTTAGAAGATGAACTCAGTTGTAGTCAACTGGGTTTTATTTGCTTATTTTAGAAAAATTGATAGAAAGGTAAAGGGCGAGTGGTGTTTGCCATTGACGCTCTTGGTATCATGATTATGGCAACTTATGAAACTTTTGCGGCTGTTTACGATGCGGTCATGGACGACAGTTTATACGATAGATGGACGGATTTTTCGCTTCGTCATTTGCCTAAGACCAAGGAGAGAAAGAAACTCTTGGAACTGGCTTGTGGGACAGGAATTCAATCTGTACGCTTCTCTCAGGCTGGTTTTGATGTGACTGGTCTTGATTTGAGTGCGGATATGTTGAAGATTGCCGAAAAGAGAGCGGCTTCAGCCAAGCAAAAGATTGAATTTATTGAAGGCAATATGCTGGATTTGTCCAAGTCAGGTCAATATGATTTTGTCACGTGTTATTCGGACTCTATCTGCTATATGCAGGATGAGGTGGAAGTAGGGGACGTCTTTAAGGAAGTCTATAATGCTCTCAACGAAGATGGCATCTTCATCTTTGATGTGCATTCGACCTACCAGACAGATGAAGTTTTTCCAGGCTATTCCTACCATGAAAATGCGGAAGATTTTGCCATGCTATGGGATACCTACGAGGACGCGGCTCCTCACTCCATCGTGCATGAGTTGACCTTTTTTATCAAGGAGGCGGACGGTTCCTTTAGTCGCCACGATGAAGTGCATGAGGAGCGGACTTATGAGGTTCTGACCTATGATATCTTGCTGGAACTGGCTGGTTTTAAATCTTTCAAACTCTATGCAGACTTTGAAGACAAGGAGCCAACAGAAACCAGTACCCGTTGGTTTTTTGTGGCGCAGAAGTAGGAGATTAGCATGACCATCACAGGTATTATCGCGGAGTTCAATCCTTTTCATAATGGCCATAAATACCTGCTGGATCAGGCAGAGGGGCTGAAAATTGTTGCCATGTCTGGGAATTTCATGCAGAGAGGCGAGCCTGCTATTGTGGATAAGTGGACACGGGCCCAGATGGCACTGGAAAATGGCGCGGATCTGGTAGTAGAATTGCCCTTTTTGGTCAGTGTTCAGGCAGCAGATTTCTTTGGCCAAGGGTCTGTGGATATCTTAGCTCAGTTAGGGATTGATAACTTAGCCTTTGGGACGGAGGAAGTTCTGGATTACCAGAAAATCGCTGACTTATACACAGAGCAGGGTGCTGAGATGGAGCAATTTGTGGAAAATCTGCCTGATTCCCTTTCCTATCCCCAGAAAACCCAGGCCATGTGGAAGGAATTTGCAGGTCTTGATTTTTCAGGTAATACACCCAATCATGTCCTTGCTCTGGCCTATGTCAAGGCACTTGCAGGACGAGACATCAAACTTGAGCCAATTCAGCGTCAGGGGGCAGGCTACCATTCTGTGGACAAGGATGTGGACTTTGCTTCGGCAACAGCCCTCCGTCAGCACCAGAGGGACAAAGATTTCTTAGAACGCTTTATGCCTTCTATTGCTCTCTTTGAGCAGGCTAGTAAGGTGAGCTGGGAAGACTATTTTCCTATGCTCCGCTATCAAATCTTGTCCAATCCAGACCTAACCACTATCTATCAGGTCAATCAAGAAATGGCAGTGCGCATCAAGGAAGCCATCAAGACAGCCCAGTCTGTGGAAGACTTGGTCGAGGTGGTTGCGACCAAGCGTTACACCAAGGCGCGTGTCAGACGCCTCTTGACCTATATCTTGGTGCAGGCTAGAGAAAGTGACTTGCCAGAAGCCATTCATGTCCTTGGATTTACTGAAAAAGGCAGGCAACACCTCAAGTCCTTGAAGGGACAGGTCAATCTAGTCAGCCGAATTGGCAAAGAACCTTGGGATCCCATGACTCAAAAGGCAGACCAGATTTATCAACTGGGGAATCCAAGTATAGCTGAGCAGAATTTTGGAAGAGTGCCGATTAGAATAGAAAGAAACTAAGTCTACTGAAATGTAGGCTTTTTTAAATTTTTGCTGATGTTACGGATTCTAAGTAATAAAGGTTATCCAGATAAATTCAGGGAGCTAAACTCCAAATTGACGCTAAATTCCCCAAAACATATTCTATTTTAGGTTTGTGAAAATCACTTTTTTATGGTAGAATGTAAAAGAATGTATGTCATTCGGAATAACAATAAAATGAGGTAAAAACATGGAGATCATGTCGCTTGCGATTGCTGTTTTTGCCGTCATCATTGGTTTAGTCATTGGATATGTCAGCATCTCAGCTAAGATGAAATCATCTCAGGAAGCTGCAGAGTTGATGCTTTTAAATGCTGAACAAGAAGCAACTAATTTACGTGGACAAGCTGAACGTGAAGCGGATTTACTTGTTAATGAAGCTAAACGTGAAAGCAAGTCTCTTAAAAAAGAAGCACTATTGGAGGCCAAAGAAGAAGCCAGAAAATACCGTGAAGAAGTGGACGCTGAATTCAAATCAGAACGTCAAGAACTCAAACAAATCGAAAGTCGTTTGACAGAGAGAGCTACTAGTCTTGACCGTAAAGACGACAATTTGACGAGTAAAGAACAAACACTTGAACAAAAAGAACAAAGTATTTCTGATAGAGCGAAAAACCTTGATGCGCGTGAAGAGCAATTAGAGGAAGTCGAAAGACAAAAAGAAGCAGAGCTAGAGCGTATTGGTGCCCTGTCTCAGGCAGAAGCACGAGATATTATCTTGGCTCAGACAGAGGAAAACTTGACCAAGGAGATTGCTAGCCGCATTCGTGAAGCTGAGCAAGAGGTCAAGGAACGTTCTGATAAAATGGCCAAGGACATCCTGGTTCAAGCTATGCAACGTATCGCTGGTGAATATGTAGCGGAGTCAACAAACTCAACAGTTCATCTGCCAGATGATACTATGAAGGGACGCATTATTGGTCGTGAAGGTCGTAACATTCGTACCTTTGAAAGTTTGACAGGTGTTGATGTGATTATCGACGATACGCCAGAAGTGGTGACCTTGTCAGGTTTTGACCCGGTTCGTCGTGAGATTGCCCGTATGACTATGGAAATGTTGCTCAAAGATGGTCGCATCCACCCAGCTCGTATCGAAGAGTTGGTTGAGAAAAACCGTCAAGAGATTGATAATAAGATCCGTGAATACGGTGAGGCAGCAGCCTATGAGATTGGTGCGCCAAACCTTCATCCAGACTTGATGAAGATTATGGGACGTCTGCAGTTCCGTACTTCTTATGGACAAAATGTCTTGCGTCATTCGATTGAGGTTGCTAAGTTGGCTGGTATCATGGCGAGCGAACTTGGTGAAAATGCGGCTCTTGCCCGTCGTGCTGGATTCCTTCACGATATCGGGAAAGCTATTGACCGCGAGGTTGAAGGTAGTCACGTTGAAATCGGTATGGAATTGGCTCGTAAGTACAAGGAACATCCAGTTGTGGTCAATACGATTGCTAGCCACCACGGCGATGTCGAAGCTGAGAGCGTCATTGCAGTGATCGTCGCTGCAGCAGATGCCTTGAGTGCGGCCCGTCCAGGTGCTCGTAGTGAGTCTCTTGAAAGCTATATCAAGCGTCTTCATGATTTGGAAGAAATTGCGAACGGCTTTGAAGGGGTACAAAATAGCTTTGCCCTTCAAGCAGGACGTGAAATCCGCATCATGGTCAATCCAGGACAAATCAAGGACGACAAAGTCACAATCTTGGCTCACAAAGTTCGTGAGAAAATTGAAAATAATCTCGATTACCCAGGAAATATCAAGGTAACCGTGATTCGCGAGCTTCGAGCAGTAGATTATGCTAAATAATAAAAAAACTGAGGTCAGAAGAGAATCTGACTTCAGTTTTTTGAATAAATTATTTGAAATAATTCGTTATATTATCGAGGCGAAACCTCAATTGGAGATAGGTAGACTAAATCTTGAGTGGAGTTATAGTTTCCAATTTGTGCCTTTATATGTACATTTTGGCCTTTAGAAATATTTTCGCCATTAAAAGAGTTGAAAGCGGCGTTAGAAACTGTTGTTATATTTACAAATTTAAAGTTTGGTCCCGAAGGTGCTTGTTCTGCTCCTAAGTAATTTCCGCCATAAATAAGCATATCGAATTTTGTTTTGTAATTTTTATAGTGTGCAATATCTGCTATGTGTCCATCAAATTCGATGACTTGACCTTTATATTTTTGAATAAAATTTGTTATGGTGCTTGAGTCATCAGTTTGCAATAGTGCTTTAAATTCCTCATTGTTTTCAGTTGTGATGACAGCTGATTGGGATGTACTTGTTGACGAGGTTTCGGTCGAGCTTGATGTGGTGTTAGTTGAACTAGAGGAAGCAGGCGTCGAACTTGATGATGTAGAGGATGATTCACTAGTTTTCTCGACAGATTTTTCAATAACGCTACTAGTTTCTGTAGATGAAGGGTGAGAAACAGTAGTTGACTTATCTGAGTATAATCCAATTATAACTGATATAAGAATCATAAATATTGCAACAGCACCGATTAAATATGGAATTAATTTTTTTACCTTCAATTCCAGTGGGCTTAATGGTGTGATTTCAACCTCAGCTTCTTTTTCAAAAAAACCAAAAATTCCAGCATTTCCATGATCAATAATATTGATTTTGACTTCACTTTTTTTGAGATTAAGTTCAGATAAGCCATTTTCAATCGCTTCATCAACATTTTTTCCTTTATAATTTCCCATAAACTTCTCCTTTTTATATTAGTAGTTTTATTATCTCTTAAATAGAATAAAAAGGCAAGTATATTTTAAGGGGATACCTTGTATAAATCTAAATAAATAAGAAAGAGCAGTTGAAAAATTACTGCTTTTTTGTTACACTAGATAGAAAGACTGTAAAGGATAATCTGGCTTTTTGCCATTATTCTAGAGAAATGTTATCTCACAGACTGACTAAAGGAGACACAATGGCAGACCGAGGCTTACTAATCGTTTTTTCTGGTCCTTCAGGGGTTGGCAAAGGAACGGTTAGAAGAGAGATTTTTGAGAGTTCTGAAAACCAATTTCAATACTCTGTATCGATGACGACACGCGCACAACGTCCTGGAGAAGTGGACGGTGTTGACTATTTCTTCCGTACTCGCGAAGAGTTTGAAGAGCTGATTCGTCAAGGACAGATGTTGGAATACGCAGAATATGTCGGCAACTACTATGGCACTCCTCTGACCTATGTCAATGAAACCTTGGACAAGGGGATCGATGTTTTCCTTGAAATTGAAGTTCAAGGAGCTCTTCAAGTCAAGAAAAAGGTTCCAGATGCTGTCTTTATCTTCCTGACACCACCAGATTTGGATGAATTACAAGACCGCTTGGTAGGTCGTGGAACAGATAGTGCAGAAGTGATTGCCCAACGAATCGAAAAAGCCAAGGAAGAAATTGCGCTTATGCGTGAGTATGATTATGCGATTGTCAACGATCAGGTGCCCCTAGCTGCTGAGCGTGTCAAACGTGTGATCGAAGCAGAGCATTTCCGTGTGGATCGTGTCATTGGTCACTATCAGGAGATGTTACCGAAATCTCCAACTACCCGATAAAATTTAGAAAATAGGTACAAGCAAATGATGTTAAAACCCTCTATTGATACCTTGCTCGACAAGGTTCCTTCAAAATATTCACTCGTAATCTTGGAAGCAAAACGTGCTCACGAATTGGAAGCAGGTGCGCCAGCAACTCAAGGTTTCAAATCTGAAAAATCAACTCTTCGCGCTTTAGAAGAAATCGAATCAGGAAACGTTACAATTCACCCAGATCCAGAAGGTAAACGTGAAGCAGTGCGTCTCCGTATCGAAGAAGAAAAACGCCGCAAAGAAGAAGAAGAAAAGAAAATCAAAGAGCAAATCGCTAAAGAAAAAGAAGATGGTGAAAAAATTTAAGGTTGGGGGGACTCAATCTTATTTTTTCTATTTGAAAGAATGTACTGACAAGGAGGAGGTGAGAAGATGACCCTAGCTAAGATTATCGTAGATGTGCCCTTGATGCAGACGGACCAGCCCTATAGTTACAGAATTCCTGAGGAATTTGAGGGAATGTTGGAAGTTGGAATGCGGGTACATGTGCCCTTTGGTAAGGGTAATCGTCTGATTCAAGGGATTGTTCTTGATTTAGATTCTCAATCAGCTGAAGAAGAGATAGAGCAAGATTTAAAAGATATTGTCGAGGTGTTGGATTTTTCTCCTGTTCTTACGCAAGAACAACTCTGGCTTGCTGAGGAGTTACGCAAGTCCGTCTTCTCCTACAAAATTTCCATCCTCAAGGCTATGCTACCAGGATTTCTGAACTCCAGCTATGACAAGATTCTCTATCCTCTGGCAGGTCTGAGTCAGGAAGATCGAGAGCGCTTGTTTGGTTCAGAGGATTCGCTTGCCTTTTCTTCTCTAGACCTTGCTAAGCAAGCTGAAATGATGCGTTTGACTAGAAAAGGCCTGCTTGGTCTGGAGTATCAGGCAGTCGATCAAAAGAAGGTCAAGACCCAGTCTTGGTATGAGGTAGACCTTGCTCAATTAGAAAATGTAGAGATTTCTACACGCGCCAAGAAAAAGTTAGAACTGAGAGACTATTTGCTTTCTCATCCTGAGAGTGCTTCCTTGGCTAGTTTGCTAGAGTTCTATTCGCGGGAGCAAGTTAACTTCTTTGTGGAACAAGGTGCTGTTACCATAGTCCAAAAGGAAGTGCAACGCTCGGCTGCTTATTTTGAAGGGATTGAGGCAAGTCAGCCTTTGGAGTTGAATCCAGAACAAAGGCAGGCGCGTGATGCGGTTGTCAGTGCGATTGGCAGTCATCAGCCTCCCTTCCTCCTTCAAGGAATTACAGGGAGTGGGAAGACCGAGGTTTATTTGCAGATTATCCAAGGGACCTTGGATAAGGGCAAGACAGCTATTTTGCTGGTGCCTGAGATTTCCTTGACTCCTCAGATGACGGAGCGTTTTATCGCTCGTTTTGGAGATAAGGTTGCCATTCTTCACTCTGGCCTGTCCAATGGTGAAAAGTATGATGAATGGCGCAAGGTGGAACGTGGCGATGCCCAAGTTGTTGTTGGTGCTAGATCGGCCATCTTTGCTCCGCTGAAAAATTTGGGTGTTATGATTATTGATGAGGAGCATGAAGCAACTTATAAGCAGGATAGTAATCCTCGTTACCATGCCAGAGAAGTAGCTATTTTACGGGCTCAGTATAATCAAGCAGCCCTGGTACTTGGGTCTGCGACACCGAGCTTAGAGAGCCGTGCTCGGGCTGGAAAAGGCGTCTATCAACACTTACGTCTGACCCAACGTGCCAATCCTTTGGCTAGGATCCCTGAGGTTCAAGTGATTGACTTTCGGGACTATATCGGACAAAATGAGACGTCAAACTTTACGCCCCCTTTGCTAGAAGCTATTCAGGACCGTCTGGCTAAAAAAGAGCAGGTGGTTCTCATGCTCAATCGCCGGGGCTATTCTAGCTTTGTCATGTGTCGAGAATGTGGGACTGTGGATACTTGTCCCAACTGTGACATTTCTCTAACCTTGCACATGGATACCAAGACCATGAATTGCCATTATTGTGGTTTTTCGAAGGATATTCCTCACGTTTGCCCTAACTGTAAGAGCCGCAGTATTCGTTACTATGGGACAGGAACACAGAAGGCTTATGACGAGCTAGCAGAACTCTTTCCGCAGGCCCGCATTCTACGGATGGATGTGGATACGACTCGTAAGAAAGGTAGTCATCAAGCTCTCCTTGACCAGTTTGGACGAGGAGAAGCAGATATTTTACTAGGTACTCAGATGATTGCCAAGGGATTGGATTTTCCCAATGTAACCTTAGTCGGAGTGCTCAATGCCGATACAGCCTTGAATTTGCCTGACTTCCGTTCTTCTGAGAGAACCTTCCAACTTTTGACTCAGGTGGCAGGTCGGGCAGGACGTGCTGAAAAAGCTGGGCAGGTCTTGATTCAGTCTTACAATCCTCAGCACTACGCTATTCGATTTGCCAAGGATCAGGATTACGAAGGCTTTTACGCTTATGAAATGGGAATCAGACGACAACTTGGTTATCCGCCTTACTATTTCACGATTGCTATTACCCTTTCTCATAAGAAAGAAGAAGAGGTGGTCAAACGTGCCTATGAAGTTATGAACATTTTGCGGTCAGGCTTGTCAGAGGGCAGTAACATTCTTGGGCCAACGCCCAAACCCATCGCCCGTACTCACAACCTCTATCATTACCAGATTTTAATTAAATACCGTTTAGAAGATGAGCTGGGGACGACCCTCAACCAGGTTTTGGCCTTGACTCAAGAACGGGAAAATAGTGAGCTCCGTCTTAGCATTGACCATGAGCCACAGCAATTTTTATAAGAAGGAGAAGATATGACAAAACTAATCTTTATGGGGACACCCGACTTTTCAGCGACAGTTTTAAAAGGGCTTTTGACAGATAACCGTTACGAAATTCTAGCCGTTGTGACCCAGCCAGACCGTGCTGTCGGACGTAAAAAAGTGATCCAAGAAACCCCAGTTAAACAAGCTGCCAAAGAGGCAGGACTTCCTATCTACCAACCTGAAAAACTATCTGGAAGTCCTGAGATGGAAGCTATTATGCAGCTAGGAGCAGATGGAATTGTTACTGCTGCTTTTGGGCAGTTTCTTCCAAGTAAACTCCTTGATAGCATGGACTTTGCTGTCAATGTTCACGCCTCCCTTCTTCCAAAACACCGTGGTGGTGCGCCTATCCATTATGCCTTGATTCAAGGGGATGAGGAAGCTGGTGTGACCATTATGGAAATGGTTAAGGAAATGGATGCAGGAGATATGATTTCTCGTCGCAGTATCCCTATCACGGATGAGGACAATGTTGGAACCTTGTTTGAGAAATTAGCGCTAGTTGGTCGCGATTTGCTTTTAGACACTCTGCCGGTCTATATTGCTGGGGAAATCAAACCTGAACCACAGGATCCAAGTCAGGTTACTTTCTCGCCAAATATTAAGCCAGAGGAAGAAAAGTTGGATTGGACTAAAAGCAATCGTCAACTCTTTAACCAAATCCGTGGGATGAACCCCTGGCCTGTTGCCCATACTTTCCTTAAGGGCGACCGCTTTAAGATTTATGAAGCCCTACCAGTAGAAGGTCAGGGCAATCCAGGTGAAATCCTCTCTATCGGCAAGAAAGAATTGATTGTCGCAACGGCAGAAGGAGCTTTGTCCCTCAAACAAGTGCAGCCAGCTGGTAAACCTAAGATGGACATTGCTTCCTTCTTAAACGGAGTTGGACGGACATTGACTGTAGGAGAACGATTTGGTGACTAAAGTAGAAACGGCTAGAAGTTTAGCCCTAGCAGTATTAGAGGATGTTTTTATCAATCAAGCATACTCAAATATCGCCTTAAATAAGCATCTCAAGGGAAGTCAGCTCTCTACAGCAGACAAGGGCTTGGTGACCGAGCTGGTCTATGGAACGGTAGCCCGTAAACTGACTCTGGAATGGTACTTGTCCCACTTTATCGAAGACAGAGACCAGCTAGACAGCTGGCTCTATGTCCTTCTTCTCATGAGTGCTTACCAACTCCGCTATTTGGACAAGATTCCAGACCATGCTGTGGTCAATGAAGCAGTAGAATTGGCCAAAGTCCGTAAAAAAGGCAGTGAAAAATTGGTCAACGCTGTCCTTCGCCGTATCTTGCGTGAAGGCTGGCCAGATATTGCTAGCATCAAACGAAAAAACAAGCGTGATTCCATTGCCTATTCTCTCCCAGTTTGGCTAGTTGCCAAGCTCAAGGAAGAATACGGAGAAGAGCGAGCGCAAGCTATCTTTGAAAGCCTTTTGGTGCGAAACAAGGCCAGTATTCGTGTAACGGACCTAGGACGAAAAGAAGAAATCCAAGTCTTGTTGGAGGCTAGTGCTTCACCTTTGTCTGTTTCTGGTCTGGTTAAGGAGCAAGGCCACTTTGCGGGACATGACCTATTTTCAGAGGGTGCTATTACTATCCAAGACGAGTCCAGTCAGCTGGTTGCTCCGACGCTTGATTTACAAGGTGATGAGCAGGTTCTAGATGCCTGTGCGGCTCCGGGTGGAAAAACAGCCCATATAGCCTCTTATCTCACGACAGGTCAGGTTACGGCTTTGGACCTTTACAATCACAAGTTGGACTTGATTCAAGAAAATGCTCAACGTCTGGGAGTTGCAGATCGGGTTCAAACGCAAAAATTAGATGCCAGAAAGGTGCATGAGTTTTTTGGTCAGGATTCTTTTGATAAGATTTTGGTGGATGCTCCCTGTTCAGGAATTGGTCTTCTGCGTCGAAAACCAGACATCAAATACAATAAAGAAACGGCAGATTTCGCGTCCTTACAGGAAATTCAGCTAGAAATATTAGGTAGTGTTTGTCAAACACTACGCAAAGGTGGTATAATAACTTATAGTACCTGTACTATTGTCTCAGAGGAAAACTTTCAAGTCGTACAGGCATTTTTAGAAAGTCATCCTGAATTTGAGCAGGTAACACTAGAACATGAATGTAAGGATATCATGAAAGACGGCTGTATCCTCATTACACCTGAATTGTATGGAAGTGATGGATTCTTCATCAGTCAATTTCGCAAGATATCGGATTAGGAAGGAACTAACACATGGAAATTTCATTATTAACAGATGTTGGTCAGAAACGAACAAATAACCAAGACTATGTCAACCACTATGTCAATAGAGCTGGACGTACTATGATTATCCTAGCTGATGGTATGGGAGGTCATCGCGCAGGGAATATTGCTAGTGAAATGGCGGTAACAGACCTAGGTGTAGCTTGGGTAGATACTCAAATCGATACAGTTAATGAAGTACGTGAATGGTTTGCTAACAACCTTGAGATTGAAAATCAAAAGATTAACCAATTGGGACAAGATGAAGCTTATAAAGGAATGGGAACAACCCTCGAGGCTGTTGCTATTATTGGCAATCAGGCTATCTATGCCCACATTGGGGATTCTCGTATCGGTTTGATTCGTGGAGAAGAATACCACCAGTTAACAAGCGACCATTCTTTGGTCAATGAATTGCTCAAGGCTGGTCAATTGACACCTGAAGAAGCAGCTAGCCACCCACAGAAAAATATTATTACCCAGTCAATTGGTCAAAAAGATGAAGTTCAGCCTGATTTCGGAATGATTACCCTTGAGCTAGGTGACTATCTCTTGCTCAATAGTGATGGTTTGACCAACATGATTTCAGGCAGTGAGATTTGTGATATTGTAACCAGTGATATTCCTTTGGCAGATAAAACAGCGACGCTCGTGCGTTTTGCTAACAATGCAGGAGGTTTAGACAATATTACGGTTGCCCTTGTTTCTATGAACGAGGAGGATGAAGAATGATCCAAATCGGCAAGATTTTTGCCGGGCGGTATCGGATTATCAAACAAATTGGTCGAGGAGGCATGGCAGATGTATACTTGGCCAAGGATTTGATTCTAGACGGGGAAGAAGTGGCAGTAAAGGTCCTGAGGACCAACTACCAAACAGATCCCATTGCAGTGGCTCGTTTTCAGCGTGAAGCGAGAGCCATGGCAGATCTGGACCATCCTCATATCGTTCGGATTACAGATATTGGTGAGGAAGACGGTCAACAGTACTTAGCTATGGAGTACGTAGCAGGACTTGACCTCAAACGCTATATCAAGGAACACCATCCTCTTTCAAATGAAGAAGCGGTCCGAATCATGGGACAAATCCTCTTGGCTATGCGCTTAGCCCATACTAGAGGCATTGTTCACCGCGATTTGAAACCTCAAAATATCCTCTTGACACCAGATGGGACTGCCAAAGTCACAGATTTTGGGATTGCGGTAGCCTTTGCTGAGACGAGTCTGACTCAGACCAACTCTATGCTGGGCTCGGTTCATTACTTGTCACCAGAGCAGGCGCGTGGTTCTAAAGCGACTGTACAGAGTGATATCTATGCCATGGGGATCATCTTTTATGAGATGTTGACAGGACATATCCCTTACGATGGGGATAGTGCAGTGACCATCGCCCTCCAGCATTTCCAGAAACCATTGCCATCGGTTATAGCTGAGAATCCATCTGTGCCTCAGGCTTTAGAGAATGTTGTCATCAAGGCAACTGCCAAGAAATTGACAGATCGTTATCAGTCAGTTGCAGAGATGTATGTGGACTTGTCTAGTAGTTTGTCTTATAATCGTCGCAATGAGCCTAAATTGGTGTTTAATGATACCACTAAGGCTGACACCAAGACTCTTCCTAAAGTTCCACAAAGTACCTTGACTTCGATTCCTAAGGTGCAAACACAAAGTCCAAAGCCACAGACTGCGAAGCCGAGTCAACAGGCTTCAGAGGACAATTACGCAACCAAGCCTGTTAAGAAACGGAAATTTAGAGTTCGCTATATGATTTTGTTGGCCAGCATTGTATTGGTGGCAGCTTCTCTTATTTGGATACTATCCAGAACTCCTGCAACCATTGCCATTCCAGATGTGGCAGGTCAGACAGTGGCGGAAGCCAAGGAAACCCTCAAGAAAGCCAATTTTGAGATTGGCGAGGAGAAATCAGAGGCTAGTGAAAAGGTGGAAGAAGGGCGGATTATCCGTACAGATCCTGACGCTGGAACTGGTCGAAAAGAAGGAACGAAAATCAATTTGGTTGTCTCATCAGGCAAGCAATCTTTCCAATTGAGTAACTATATTGGCCGTAAATCGACAGATGTTATCGCAGAACTCAAGCAGAAGAAGGTCCCTGAAAATCTCATCAAGATTGAAGAAGAGGAATCAAGTGAGAGTGAAGCAGGAACTGTTCTCAGACAGAGTCCAGCTGCCGGAACAACCTATGATTTGAGCAAGGCCTCAACGATTACCTTAACCGTTGCTAAGAAAGTAACCAGCGTTGCTATGCCAAGTTATATAGGATCTAGTCTTGAATTTACTAAAAATAATCTCGTTCAAATTGTCGGTATTAAAGAAGCCAATATTGAAGTTGTAGAAGTGTCGACAGCTCCCGCTGGAACTGCTGAGGGTACAGTCGTTGAACAGAGTCCAAAAGCGGGTGAAAAGGTTGATTTGACTAAGACGCGTGTCAAGATTTCAATCTACAAACCAAAAACACCGCCGTCAACGTCATCATCAGCACCAGCCCAACGTGGAAACCAAGGTTCTACTACGACACCAAGTCAGGGGAACCAACAAGGAAATCAACGAGGGAATACACCTGCTCCTACTCAATCAAGTAGTGAAGGCAACCACGAAAATTCTCGTGATTAAACGAATCTTTGTCATGATTTCATGGCAAAGATTTTTTTTGACTCCAGATTTGTGATAGAATAGAGGAAGTTGATAAAAGGAGGAAAGTATGGAAGAATCAAGAGAATTAAATGCCGTCATCGATCTGATTATGTTAGCTGGAACCATTCTTCTCAAAAGTGGCTCAGAGATTCATCGTGTAGAAGATACCATGATTCGGATTGCGCATTCGCAGGGGATTGTGGATTGCAATGTTCTTGCCATGCCTGCTGCCATCTTTTTCTCCATTGAAAATACCAATATTTCGCGAATGAAACGCGTGACCTCATCTTCTTATAACATCGAAAAAGTCTGTGATGTGAACCAAATTTCTCGTCAGTTGGTAGGAGGAAATCTTGATTTAAAGACAGCCTTCAAGCAATTGAAGGCCTTGCAAGCCCAACCCCTTCCTTATACTAAGTTGCAGGTAACTTTGGCTGCAACCTTTAGTGCTCCTTTCTTTTCGATTATGTTTAGTGGAAATATCTACGACGCACTTGGGGCAGGAGTGGCTACCTTATTTGGTTTTGCCTTTTCCCTCTATGTAGAGAAGTTTATCCGAATTCCCTTTGTGACATCCTTTGCTGGAGCCTTTGTTTTTGGGATGATAGCCCAGTTTTGGGCTCGCTACACAGGCTTTCCTTCAACGGCAGATTTGATTATAGCTGGTGCGGTCATGCCGTTTGTACCAGGGATTGCCTTGACCAATGCGGTTCGTGATATTATGACCAACCACATAAACTCTGGTATGAGTAAGATGTTTGAATCCCTGCTCATTACCCTTGCTTTAGGGGCGGGAACTTCTGTCGCCTTGGTATTGATGAATTAATATGACACTAACAACCTTTTTATTACAAGCAGTAGCAAGTCTTCTTGCCATTATCACTTTTTTAATCGTACTCAATGTTCAACGTTCTATGCTCTTACCAGGAGGGATTTTGGGCATGGCTGTCTGGCTAATCTATCTCTTGCTCAAGGAACCGACCAATGTTATTGTGGCTACCTTTATTGCGGCTATTATTGGTTCTTGTGTCAGCCAGATTTTAAGTATTCTTTATAAGACTCCTGCTGTGGTCTTTATCTTGGCCATCTTGGCACCACTGGTTCCGGGATACCTTTCTTATCGGACAACTGCCTTTTTTGTGACGGGAGATTACAGTCATGCCATTGCTAGTGCAACCTTGGTTGTTATGCTGGCTTTGGTGATTTCCATTGGAATGGCTAGTGGAACCGTGATTCTTAGACTTTATTCTTACTTAAGAAAACAGCATAATGGTTAGAATAATAAGGGACTTGATTTGGTGAATCAAGTCTTTTTTCTCTCTTTTACTGCTATTTGTGATAAAATAGTATAGAACGATTTTTTACAATGAATGATAAAACAGAGGTAAATATGACAATCGGTATTGATAAGATTGGTTTTGCGACCAGTCAATATGTCTTGAAATTACAAGACTTAGCAGAAGCGAGGGGAATTGACCCTGAAAAATTAAGCAAAGGACTCTTACTCAAGGAATTGAGTATTGCGCCCCTAACTGAGGATATCGTGACCTTGGCGGCCAGTGCTAGTGACTCTATTTTAACTGAGCAAGAAAGACAAGAAATCGATATGGTCATTGTGGCGACTGAGTCAGGAATTGACCAAAGTAAAGCTGCGGCCGTCTTTGTGCATGGTTTGCTGGGCATCCAGCCCTTTGCTCGTAGTTTTGAGATTAAAGAAGCTTGCTATGGAGCGACAGCGGCCCTTCATTATGCCAAATTGCATGTGGAAAATTCTCCAGAGTCCAAAGTTTTAGTTATTGCCAGTGATATTGCCAAATATGGTATTGAAACACCTGGAGAACCCACTCAGGGTGCTGGAAGTGTGGCCATGTTGATTACACAGAATCCACGCATTATGGCCTTTAATAACGACAATGTGGCTCAGACTCGTGACATCATGGATTTCTGGCGTCCAAATTACTCAACAACTCCTTATGTAAATGGTGTCTATTCTACCCAGCAATACTTGGATAGTTTGAAAACGACTTGGCTTGAATATCAAAAACGCTACCAGCTTACTTTGGATGATTTTGCAGCTGTTTGCTTCCACTTGCCTTATCCTAAATTAGCGCTAAAAGGCTTGAAAAAAATCATGGATAAGAGCCTGCCTCAAGAGAAAAAAGACCTCTTGCAAAAGCATTTTGACCAGTCTATTCTCTACAGTCAAAAGGTGGGGAATATCTATACAGGTTCCCTCTTCCTCGGACTTTTGTCTCTCTTGGAAAATACAGATAGCTTGAAGGCTGGGGATAAAATTGCCCTTTATAGTTACGGAAGTGGGGCTGTAGCTGAGTTCTTCAGTGGTGCATTGGTTGAAGGATATGAAGCTTATCTGGATAAAGACCGTTTGAACAAGCTCAACCAACGAACTGCCCTGTCTGTTGCAGACTATGAAAAAGTCTTCTTTGAGGAAGTAGACTTAGATGAAACAAATTCTACCCAGTTTTCTGGCTATGAAAATCAAGATTTTGCCTTGGTTGAAATTGTTGACCACCAACGCCGTTATAGCAAGGTTGAAAAATAATGAAGATAAGTTGGAATGGATTTTCTAAAAAATCATACCAAGAGCGCCTCGAGTTGTTACAAGCTCAGGCGCTCCTTAGTCCTGAGAAGCAAGTGAGTTTGGAGCAGGATGAACAGATAAGTGTGACTGTGGCAGACCAGCTGAGTGAGAATGTGGTGGGAACTTTTTCTCTGCCTTATTCGCTGGTTCCAGAGGTCCTTGTCAATGGTCAGGAATACACAGTTCCCTATGTGACAGAAGAACCGTCCGTGGTTGCTGCGGCCAGCTATGCAAGTAAAATCATCAAGCGAGCAGGTGGCTTTACTGCTCAGGTTCATCAGCGCCAGATGATTGGGCAGGTAGCTCTTTATCAAGTTGCTGAACCTGAACAAGCTCAAGAGAAGATTACAAACAAAAAGACTGAGCTCTTGGAACTTGCCAATCAGGCCTATCCTTCTATCGTCAAACGTGGAGGTGGGGCGCGTGATTTGCATGTAGAGCAGATAAAAGGCGAAACTGACTTTCTCGTTGTTTATCTCCATGTCGATACCCAGGAAGCCATGGGTGCTAATATGCTCAACACCATGCTGGAAGCCTTGAAACCAGTCTTAGAAGAACTCTGTCAGGGACAGAGTCTCATGGGGATTCTGTCAAACTACGCGACCGATTCTCTGGTGACAGCAAGCTGTCGGATCGCCTTTCGTTATTTGAGTCGCCAGAAGGATGAAGCGCGTGAACTAGCAGAAAAAATGGTTTTAGCCAGCCAGTTTGCTCAAGCAGATCCTTATCGAGCAGCTACTCACAATAAGGGAATTTTTAATGGAATCGATGCTCTCTTGATTGCGACAGGAAATGATTGGCGTGCCATCGAAGCAGGAGCGCATGCCTATGCCAGTCATGATGGTGCTTATCGAGGTCTCAGTCATTGGATGATGGATTTGGAAACAGAAGAGTTAATAGGAGAGCTGACTATGCCGATGCCAGTTGCTACCAAGGGTGGATCAATTGGTCTTAATCCTCGTGTAGTTCTCAGCCATGAGTTGCTAGGTCATCCATCAGCTAAGGAATTGGCTCAAATTATCGTGTCAATTGGTCTTGCACAAAACTTTGCAGCTCTTAAAGCTCTTGTCAGCACAGGAATTCAGCATGGACACATGAAACTTCAAGCGAAGTCACTAGCCCTCCTTGCAGGAGCCACAGAGGCTGAAGTGCCTAAGTTGGTAGAATGCTTGATTGCTGAAAAAACTTTTAATTTAGAAAAAGCCCAAACACTTTTGAAAAAATTTAGATTATAAGAAAAAACTCAGACTGATTCAGTCCGAGTTTTTTGTTTAAATACTTTTACCTGGTAAGAGACTAACTGGCAAGAAATAACCAGTGGTAGCAACCTCTTTACCTTCAATTTTTTGTAAGAGCAAATCAACTGTTAGGCGAGCAATCTCTTCCAAGGGTTGTTTAATGGTAGTGAGGTGAGGGTAGAAATTCTCAATGAAATAAGTCCCGTCATAGCCGATCACTTTGAGTTGTTCAGGCACAGAGATTCCAAGCTCCTGGGCAATCTTAATAACCAAAATAGCAGTCAAATCATCAGAGGCGAAAATCGCATCTGGTTTTTGTTTGGTCAGGATATTTTTTATTTCCATTTCCTTACGAAGGGGTGAAAAATCACTGGAAACATTGATAATAGGAGCCTTTGGCAAGATTGAAGCAAAACCAGCATGACGAAGTCCAGTTGGGGAATTAGAGTTGTCATTTCCTGTAATCATGATAATAGATTTGGCTCCAGTTTTAGCCAAGGTCTGAGCGGCTAGGACACCACCAGCATAGTTGTCAGAAGAAACGACAGGGATATCTGGAGACAGGTTACGGTCAAAAGAGATGATTGGAGCCGTTACGCGATTGTAGTCTTCAATTCCCAAGTTATGACTACCAGAGATGATTCCATCCACTTGGTTGGCTTCTAGCATTTCAAGATACTCACGTTCTTTTTCCGAATCGTGCTCACTATTGCAGATGATGGTCTTGTAGCCTTTTTTGAAGAGTTCGTGTTCCAATTTGTCAATCAATTCAGCATAGAAAACATGGCTAATTTTTGGGAAAATCAAACCGATTAACTTGGCTGATTTCCCTTGGAGGCTACGAGCAAGGTTGTTAGGTTTATAGCCCAACTCTCGCATGGCCTCATTGACCTTTTGGATGGTTTTTTCAGATAGATAGCCTTTTTTATTGATGACACGTGAAACAGTAGTAGGGCTGACACCAGCCAATTTTGCGACATCAGTCAGTTTTGCGACCATATTCTAATTCGTAGTAAGTTCCAGTTGGGTTTCCAGATTTAATGAGAATTCCATTTTGGTTCTCATGTGGGAAGACACGACCAGAAAATACTTTTTCTCCTTTATTGATGAAAATTTCAAAGACTGAGTTGTCGATGAAGATATTGACAGTAGTTGCTTGATTAGTAACTGAGCAAGAGCGAGTAGTTCCAAATTCTTGAGCATATTGCTCACCTGCTTGACTACGATCAACGGTTACTTGGCCATTGACAAGGTCGAAATTGATAGATAGCCCCTTTCCGTCTTTATCAGCAAGAAGGATGATTTCACTTTGGCTATTAGCCTCTAAGTTCAGCTCAAGTTCGTAGCTATTCTTAGTTTCAGAACGATTTGAAAATTCCTCTTTTGAAGCTCGAAGGTACTTGATGGCTTCTACAGGGTACTGATAGAGTTTGCCATCTTTAATGGTAAGTTCTTTTACCAATGAAAAAGTTCCTTGATGGTCAAAACGGTCAGATGGATAAGACACATCTGGCAAACCAAGCCAACTAACAGCGAGAGCACGTCCATCCGGAGCGTTAAAAGCTTGAGTAGCATAGGCTTCGAAACCATAGTCTAGATTGTGTAGTTCAGACACATCTACCAAACGAGCATTTTCAGGGTCGAAGGAAGCACCAATTTTATACATATTTGGATAAATATTGTCATATTCAAGAACTTTTTTATCCAAACCTTGTGGGCAGTAGAGAAGGACAGGTTGTTCTCCGACAAAGACAAGATTTGGGCACTCCATCATATAGGCAGTGCGGTCATTGTTGAAGTCCAAATCACCAACTTCTTGCCAGTTTGTATAATCATTATCGACTGCTTTGTAGAGACGGACGAATCCTTTTTTCTCCAAGTCTTGTCCACCAACGATTGCGTAGTATTGTCCTTTAAAGTTAAAAATCTGTGGATCGCGGAAGTGGTCGGTAGCATCAGCTGGTTGATCAATCAAGACCTTATCAATCTTTTCAATCTTGCCGTCCTTATCCATTAAGGCACCAATCTGATAAGGGTGACGCACCCAATTTTCATCACGGACATTTCCTGTATAGAATAGGAACAATTGATCACCAAACTGCATAGCAGATCCAGAGTAAGCGCCGTGGCTATCAAGTGGAGTACCAGGTAAGATTTTTACACCTGTTTCAGTAAAGTGAACCAAGTCGTCGCTTTCAAGCTGAACCCAAGACTTCAATCCATGAGCTGCACCAAAGGGGAAGTTTTGGTAAAAGACAACCCACTTGCCATCAAAGTAAGAAAAACCGTTCGGGTCGTTAAGGAGTCCTTCCTTTGGTTCAATGTGATAGCTGACATGCCATGGGGATTGTGCCATCTTTTCTTGGATTTCTTTTCTTTCTTCTTGTGTCCAATCTTCATAACGTCTGTAACGACGTTCGGTAGTCCATTCCATTTATATTCCCTCCATAAATTCTACTATCTTTATAGTAAACGTTTCCTTTTAAAAAAGCAAGTCTTTTATCATAAAATTAAGAAAAAAATATCAAACGATTGACAGAAACGGATTGAAGGATTTTATGAAAATAAATGAAAAAATGAAAGAATTTGCAAAAAAATCTTTAAAAACCTCACAATAATAGGTGAAATATTGCTTGTTTTATTTCAAAGACATCAAAAACAATCAAAAAATTCAAAATGCTAAAACTTTTTCTGCAAAACGCTTGACATATTTTAAAAACATGATAGAATTATATGCGTAGGGCGGATAAAATCGCTTTCAAACATTTTACAAATTTTTTATAAGGAGATTTTTGCAAATGACCAATACAGAAATTGCAAAAAAAGTCATCGAAGCCTTGGGCGGACGCGAGAACGTTAACAGTGTAGCCCACTGTGCGACTCGTCTTCGCGTTATGGTTAAAGATGAAGCAAAGATCAATAAAGATGCTATCGAGAGCTTGGAAAAAGTTCAAGGTGCTTTCTTTAACTCAGGTCAATACCAAATCATCTTTGGTACGGGTACAGTAAACAAGATGTACGATGAAGTCGTAGCTCTTGGTTTGCCAACAGCATCTAAGGATGAGATGAAAGAAGAAGCAGGTAAACAAGGAAATTGGTTCCAACGTGCCATCCGTACTTTCGGTGACGTCTTTGTACCTCTTTTGCCAGCAATTGTTGCTACTGGTCTCTTTATGGGGATTCGTGGGGCTATCGTTCAGGATCAAGTCTTAGCTTTGTTTGGAACTACTGCAGAAGCTTTTAAAGCAACAAACTTCTATACTTATTCAGTTGTTTTGACAGATACAGCTTTTGCCTTCTTCCCAGCCTTAATCTGTTGGTCAGCCTTTCGAGTCTTCGGTGGAAATCCATTGCTTGGTTTGGTTCTAGGATTGATGATGGTAAACTCATCCTTACCAAATGCCTGGGCTGTGGCCTCTGGTGATGCTCAACCAATCCTCTTCTTTGGTTTTATCAAAGTTGTCGGCTATCAAAACTCAGTTTTACCAGCCTTCTTCGTTGGTTTGACTGGTGCTAAACTAGAAAAGTGGCTCCGTAAGCGTATTCCAGATGTATTAGATTTACTCCTTGTACCATTCTTGACTTTCTTAGTAATGTCTATTTTGGCCTTGTTTGTCATTGGACCTGTATTCCACGAAGTTGAAAGCTATGTCAAAGTCGCTACTGTTTGGTTGCTCAGTCTTCCAGTGGGTCTAGGTGGATTAATCCTTGGTGGTGTTCATCAGGTCATCGTTGTTACAGGTGTTCACCATATCTTCAATCTCTTGGAGGCTAACCTTGTTACTTCTACAGGTTCAGATCCTCTTAATGCTATTATTACAGCAGCTATGACTGCTCAACTTGGAGCAACTCTTGCTGTTGGTGTAAAAACAAAGAATCCCAAAATTAAAGCACTTGCTTTCCCAGCAGCTCTTTCTGCAGGATTAGGTATTACTGAGCCAGCAATTTTTGGTATTAACCTTCGTTACGGTAAACCGTTTATCATGGGTCTTATTGCAGGTGCTGCAGGTGGTTGGTTAGCAAATATTCTTGGTTTAGCAGGAACTAGCTTTGGTATCACAATCATTCCTGGTACTCTTCTATACATTAATGGTCAACTCCTCAAGTATGTCTTTATGGTCTTAGTTACAACTGCCCTTGGTTTCGGTTTGACATATGCTTTTGGTTACAAAGAAGAAACAGAAGTTGTTGAAGAAACAGTTTCTGAAGAAACTACAGTGGTAAATGAAGAAGTACCAGCAACTCTTCAAGACGAAACAATCCAAACTCCAATCATTGGTGATGTTGTTGCTCTTTCAAATGTGAATGATCCAGTCTTCTCAAGTGGAGCTATGGGCCAAGGTATCGCTGTGAAACCAAGTCAAGGTGTGGTATATGCACCAGCTGATGCGGAAGTTTCAATCGCCTTTCCAACAGGACACGCTTTTGGTTTGAAAACAACTGATGGTGCTGAAGTTTTGATCCACGTTGGTATTGACACTGTATCTATGAATGGTGAAGGTTTTGAAGCAAAAGTTGCTCAAGGTGACAAGGTTAAAGCTGGCGATGTTCTTGGAACATTTGACTCAAACAAAATCGCTGCAGCTGGACTTGATGATACAACAATGGTTATCGTTACAAATACAGCTGACTACGCTTCAGTAGATTCAGTCGCAACTGGTTCAGTTGCGAAGGGGGATGCTGTGATCGAAGTGAAAGCTTAATCTTTCCTAGCTAAATGAAAACGAACAAATGACATGTTTGTTCGTTTTTGCTTGAATGGTAAGATTTACAGAGGAAAATCTAAAAAATTGAGAAACTTAGATTTTCGAAATATGCTATAATAAAGAAAATAAAAACAAGAGGTTTATCATGACAAAATTATATGGAAGCTTGGAAGCGGGCGGTACAAAATTTGTCTGTGCTGTCGGTGATGAAAACTTTAACGTTGTAGAAAAAACACAATTTCCAACAACAACTCCAATCGAAACAATCGATAAAACCATCGAGTTCTTTTCAAAATTCGATAACCTTGCTGGTCTTGCAGTTGGTTCATTTGGTCCGATTGATATTGACAAAAACTCAAAAACTTATGGCTTTATCACGACGACTCCAAAACCTCACTGGGCAAATGTGGACTTGCTTGGTGCCCTTCGTCGCGCCCTCAACGTGCCAATGTACTTCACTACAGACGTAAACAGCTCTGCCTATGGTGAAGTGGTTGCCCGTAACAATGCCGGCGGTCGTATCGAAAACTTGGTTTACTACACAATCGGTACTGGTATCGGTGCCGGTGTCATCCAACGTGGTGAGTTTATTGGTGGTGTGGGTCACCCTGAAATGGGTCACTACTATGTGGCTAAACACCCAATGGATATTGAAAAAGAATTCAACGGTGTTTGTCCATTCCACAAAGGATGTTTGGAAGGTTTTGCGGCTGGTCCAAGTCTAGAAGCTCGTACAGGTATTCGTGGTGAAAACATTGAACTCAACAGCTCTGTCTGGGATGTTCAAGCCTATTATATCGCTCAGGCTGCGGTTAATGCTACAGTGACTTTCCGCCCAGACGTAATCGTCTTTGGTGGTGGAGTCATGGCTCAACAACACATGCTGGACCGTGTCCGTGAGAAATTCACAGCTCTTCTCAATGGTTACCTACCAGTACCAGACGTGCGTGATTACATCGTGACGCCAGCAGTCGCAGGAAATGGTTCTGCCACACTTGGGAACTTTGTTCTTGCAAAAGAAGTTTCAAAATAAAGCACAAAATCCGCTTGGGAAACCAAACGGATTTTTTACGTGTCAAAGCATTTGCCAGAAAAAGTCGATAATATAGGTCAGACCGTAGGTATAAACCACGAGAGTAAAGGGCTTGGTCAGAATGATGATGGTCATATAGCGCTTGAAACTCATCTTGGTCAGGGCAGCCAGCATACAGAGAAAGTCAGCTGGACTAATGGGCCAAATCATCATAAAGATAAAGAAACGGTCAAAACGATTGCCCTTATCCAACCAACCGATATACTTGTCATAGGTACGCTTGCTGACGACAGACTGGACAAAGGCGGCCCCATAGAGACGCACCAGATAAAAGATAATGGCACAGCCAATCACGATTCCGATATAGTTGTAGATAGTACCGATGATGTGACCGTAGATAAAGACCCCAGCGACGGAGGTCAAGGCCCCAGGAATGATAGGGACGACCGTTTGTAAAATCTGTAAAAAGATAAAGAGAGGTGGCCCCCAGATACCTGCCTGCTGGATAAAGGCAGAGAGGGTTTCCTTAGACTGTAAAATCCCAGCCTGATAAGCCCAAATACAGAAAATCAAACTCCCAACCCCACCGACAATCGATGAGATGTTGATAACTTGCTGTAAAAGGGGAGAAACAGCTTTCATTTGTTTATCCTGTGACATGTAAACTCCTCATAGATAGTATATTTCTACTATACCATATTTTAGAGGAGAAAGGGGGAAGATTGCTTTTGCAAGAGGAAGAGTGATGGAATTTGAGGCTAAACATGCTATAATATAGGGAGTGGACAAGTAGCAAAGGAGAGAGTATGATACAGGTAAAACCAGAACTGGAGATAGAAAAACAACTGATCAACCAACTGGTAACTGGGGAAAGTCAATGGACTTACAGAGATGACCTTAAAACTGAAGAGCAATTATGGGAAAACTTCTTTGAAAAGCTAGCCCAGAACAATGTGCCTCTATTGGCAGATCATCCCCTGACAGAACAGGAAAAATGCCAGATAAAGAATCAACTGAACTTTGTTAGCTACTATGATGCGGCCAAGTGGTTGGTCGGCGAAAATGGCATTGCCAAGGTTGAGGTTCAGAGAGAAGATGCTAGTTTGGGGACTATCCGTTTATCTGTCATTTGGCGAGACAATATCGCAGCTGGTAAGTCTAGTTATGAGGTTGTCAACCAAGTTGAGAGAGATAAGATAAATCCTCAGGATCAAGACCGCAGGCTAGATGTGACCCTCTTGATCAATGGCCTTCCCATGATTCAGATCGAGCTTAAAAGTCCCCGAGTTGCTTTTCTAGATGCCTTTCATCAAATCAAGAAGTATGATAGAGAAGGAAAGTTCCGTGGCATCTACTCTAGCTTACAGATGTTTGTTGTGACCAATAAAGTAGACACACGCTATATCGCTGCAGCTAGGGAAAATAAACTCAACAAGCAATTTCTAACCAAGTGGGTGGATAAAGACAACCAACCCATAACGAGCTTGACCAGCTTTGCCCACGAAGTCCTTTCCATACCTCGTGCTCATCAGATGGTCATGCAGTATTCTGTTCTTGATGATAGTAAGAAGGCTCTTATCCTTCTGCGTCCTTACCAGATCCACGCCATCGAAGCAGTGCAAGAAGCTTCTCGCCAGCAAGCATCAGGATATGTCTGGCATACGACAGGTTCAGGGAAGACCTTGACCTCCTATAAGGTAGCGCGGAATCTCCTTCAGATTCCATCCATCCAAAAGACGATTTTTGTCGTTGACCGCAGGGACTTGGACCAACAGACTACATCGTCCTTTCTCTCCTATGCGACCAATGATGTCATTGATATCGATGAGACGGATAATACCCATGATTTGGTCAAGCGACTAGGAAGTAATGATAAGCGTGTGGTGGTAACGACCATCCAGAAAATCACTACTATGATGCGCAAGTTTGAACAGGGTCACTACCAAAGAGATGCAGACAAAATCAAGGGTCTCCGAGTGGCCTTTGTCGTGGATGAATGCCACCGTGCCGTAACACCTCAAACACAAAAAGACATTAAGGCCTTTTTCCCACAGTCGCTTTGGTATGGTTTTACAGGCACACCTATCTTTAAGGAAAATAAACGCCAGCAGGTCGGTGACCTAGCTCAAACCACCCAGCAACAGTACGGTGACCGTCTCCATGAGTATACAGTCAAGGAAGCTATCCATGATGGAGCAGTTTTAGGTTTTAAGGTAGATTATCGCAATACCCTCATCACGGATAAATCTGAAAATGACATACCAGATACTGTCTACGAGGATGAGGAGCATATGCTGGAAGTCTTGGATGCCATTATAAATAAATCGCGCCAACAATTAGGGTTCCAAAAAGGAGTGGGTAAGACCTATAATGCTATCCTGACTGTCAAGTCAATCCCTCAAGCCCAAGCCTACTACGACCTCCTCAAACGGGTCAAGGCTGGGGAGACGAGAGTCAAGGTATCGGAAAGGGTTAAGCAGGTCCTTCCTGACTTTCCAAAGGCGACCATCACCTACTCTGTTACGGAGAATGAAGAAGAGTCAAGAGCCAATCAAGACCACATGAAGAAAGTCTTAGAGGACTACAACCAAGAGTTTGATACCCATTTTACCATGGCGGATCTTCGTGGCTTTAATACGGATGTCAATAACCGCCTAGCTCGAAAGCAGGACAAATACCTCTATCGCAATGAACAGTTGGACTTGGTTATCGTGGTCAATCGTCTCTTAACAGGATTTGATGCCCCTTGTCTGTCAACTCTTTTTATTGACCGCAAGCCTATGCAACCGCAGGACTTGATTCAGGCTTTTAGCCGAACCAACCGTATTTTTGATAGCAGTAAGACCTACGGTCATATCATCACCTTCCAAAAGCCTCTAGCCTTTAAGGAAGCAGTAGATAATGCCCTCAAGCTCTACTCAAATGGTGGTGAAAACGAGGTTCTAGCACCAAGCTGGGAAGAGGAAAATAGGAACTTTTTACGGAGTTGCAGTGATTTCAAAAATCTTGCTACTGATGACTATGTGAATGGTCTAGATTTCGAGCAAGTCTCTACGCCTGAGTTGAGGAAACTGGCTAAAACCTATCAAGCCTTTGATAAATACCTAGCCTCTATCCGAGTGTACAAAGAGTATGATGAGGAAGAAGTTTACAGTCAGACAGGACTTGATGGAGAAAAGTTGGAAAGGTATCTGGGCCTTTATCGAAATGTCCTTGCAGAATTAAAAAGCCGAGTAGAGGATGATGACGATGGAGAACCCCTTGATATCCATTATGAACTGGAGTCTATCCAAGTGGACGAAATTAACTATGCCTATATCTTGACCTTGATCCAAAGCCTGATTGAACAAGGTCAAAGTCAAGAAAAGAACCTAAGCGCTCAAGATAGGGAAGCCGTGGATAACTATATTCAGAGTCTTGAGAAGACCAATCCAAATCTTGCCCAGATCATCACTGAACTGTGGAGAGAGGTACAAGAACATCCAGAAAGCTATCGTGGTCAGTCTATTGCAAATATTTTGGATCAGATGATAGAGGCTGTCATCCAGCAACATATCCAAGTCTTTAGCAAGCGCTGGTATGTCGGTGAGGATGAACTCCGTTACTATGTCGAACATTACCGTAAGGGAGCTAAAAAACAACTAGGAGAAAGCCAGCTGACTAAGAGCCAGCGCTATCAGGACTATAAGCTAGAGGTGGCGGATGCCCTTAATCCTCTCCTCTATAAAAAACAAATCAAGGAAGCTTGTAAGCAACTTGTCGAAGAAGTCATTGAGCCACTCAGAGTGGGGAGATAGTCCTTCGAAGTTACGAAGACATAAATTTCCTAAAGTTTAGATGTATTCTAAGCTGAGAATAATAAGAAATACATAAATTTATAAGTATTCTAAGCTTCGAAAAGTCTATCTGAGAAAGTTTTGAGGTCTTCTAGCTTTCGAATAGCCATTTTTCCTAAAGTTTAGATGTATTCTAAAGTTAGAAAAGTTAAAATCTAAAAATAGTAAGAGTCTCTATCTGACAGACGGGTATGTTTCCAGTCAGATAGAGATTTTCTATTTCTGAAATGACTGATTTATCCTGTAAAAGTAAGAAATAGACTAAAAAAGTGCTGTTGGGATGATAAAGTAGACAGTTGAGCGGATGAGTGTCCTAAGTTCTTTGCTATTTGTTAGAATTGTCTTATCAACTTAAAGGAGAAATCTGATGAAGAAAGATAAAGAAAATGAGGAGAGTTTCCTATCGGAACTTCCTCTATGGGGGCTCATATTTTTGGTCTGTGTTTTGTTTCAAGTCCTTGTATTTAAGGACAGACCTTTGATTCAACCTCCTAGACAAGGAAGCATTGTAAAAACAGATCAAAAACAGGTCTATCTTCCAGAACTAATCCAGTCTTTATTTGATAAAGAAAAAACTAAATGATTCGTTAAATAGAAAGGTTATCATCATGACAAAAACATTCACTATCCGCCCTCTAAGCTACACCAACTTTACCAACTGCGAGTTTGAAAGTCTCATGGTAGATACGGGTCAACTACTAGAAGTTTTTGCCAAGGCACATAAGGACGAGCCTATGTATAGCAAACATCTCGATTCCTTCAAGAGCAAGCTAGCAGACTTCCAAGGCCAACTCGCTATCGTAGAAAAGAAAGAGGCGACGAACCTGACTGAAGTCGATCGAAATCGTGATAGTGCCCTAGTCGGTCTCTTTACCCTTCATAGGGGCTTTGCTAAGATCAAGGAGACCAAACTCAAAGAAGCTCATGAGACCTTGAAGCCAGTCTTTGCCAAGTACAAGGATATCACCAAGCATAGCAATGATGTGGAAACGGCAGAAATCAAGAGTCTGCTCAAAACGCTGAGCGAAGAGCCCTACCAGACAGCAGTTACCAGTTTAGGACTGACACCTATGTTGACGGCGGTGATTAGTGCACAGGAAGACTATGATAAGGTCGAAAGTCAGGCGCGTGCGCATAAATCTGCCAAGGAAGTCGGCAAGACCAGACAAGTCCGTACCGAACTAACCAGCATCTACGACCTCTTTATGCGTTACACCGCAGCCAGTGCAGAAGCCTATCCAGAAAAAGAGCACCTGACCAAACTCCTGAAAGACCTCAATACAATCCGAGATAGTAAACGTCGATTGAGTGGTTCGAGTAAGAAGGATAAGAAAGCGAAATCAGAAGAAACTACACAAGTAGCAGGATAAATACAACCCCTTAGGAATTAATTTCTAAGGGGTATTTTGTATATAAAAGCTTTATATACTCAGTAAGAATTGATATAATGGTATAGACAAGTTTTTTTAAAAATATTTACAATAAAATTAGAGAGGTGTTTATATAGATGTCTGAGGGGATTAGTCGAAGTGGAATAGTTACTAATAACGCAATTAATGCTGAGTCTAGTTATTCAAAAATGATAATAGTAGGCAATGGTTTTGATATTAGTGCGGGTATAAAAAGCTCATATAATAATTTTGTAGAACATATAAGGGTAGAGGAAAGACTTGAAACCAATGAAGATATTTATAATTTTAATAAATTGTTTTTGCAAAAATTTGATGGTAAATCATTGAACTGGAATGATTTAGAGTCTATTTTTGAAAATCATATCAAGGAGATTAATGAAATTACTTACAATAATGATGATGGAATTAGAAGTCTATACAGTGTTACCGAAATAAATACATACCTTAAAGAGTTGGAAGAATTGTTTTCTTCCTATTTATCTGATTCTTATGAGAAGTGGAATAATTCATATAGAATTCGAAAAAATAATAATAAAGGTTTGATAGTCAATGAAGTTTATAAAAACATATTCAAAGATGCGGATGTAATTAACTTTAATTATACAAGTACCTTATCTGATATAGAACTAGTTCAAATAGAAAATAATCAAAATTCAAGATATTTTCAAGTACATGGCTCCTTAGCTGAAAAGAATATTATTTTTGGAGGAGGATTCACTGGTAATGAAGAGTTTAACGTTTTTAATATTCCGGGATCTATGGATAATGATAAACTTATCCGAATTAAAAAAGATACTTATTTATTTGAAAAACGCAGACAATTATTAGAGAAAATTAAAGAGTATCAGGAAAATTCAGTTGATACATACATTATTGGACATTCTATATATGGAAGTGATTTACCATTTTTATATAAAATATTTGAAAAATCAAAAAGAATTTATTTGTTTTATTATGGAAATGACTATTTAATCAAATTACAGAAGATTAGTAAGGTATTGAATTCAGATATTTTAGAAAAAATAGTTTTAGTACCATTTTATGATATTCTTGTTGATGTAAAAAAGACGAATCTAGAATTTGGAGGTAATAATTCTAGCTCAATTCAGCTGAACGATACTGATGTTGAACTATTGAAAAGAATATTTGATGTATCCTTACCTGTTGTCAAGCCTTTTGATAATTTCATTTTAACGAATAAACTTTTTATATTCAATCAGTTTCATTATTTAAAAATTTCGAATATTTTGGAGTGTGAATCATTAAAAAAAATTTTAAGCTTTTTAGATATAAATGAGACATATATTGAAAATCTCCGTATAATAATTGATGGGGTTGAAGGGAATATTAATGATAGTTTAGTTTTGGATGAGTTGTTTAATATGGATGAATTTACTAAATGTATAAATAATAGCAAATCTATTGAAATAACAAATTCCTCGTTAAGTGTTGAGAAGTTATTAGGTATCTTTTTAAATGCTGAAAAATGTGAAAAATTAAAAATCAGCAATTGCACTTTTTATTATGGTAACGAGGAAAACATTGTTATTGATGTTAGTTATCTTCAGAATATTGAATACTTAGAAATTAGTAAAAATAATATCAGCGAGGGACAAATAGTCAATATAATTGCTTCTAATAATAGAGCTAGCAATTCTCTAAAAAAAATAATTGTTCGAGAAAATTCATATCTTAAAACAGATCATTCTTTGATGATTTTTTCTCAGGATAGCCGTTATTTTGAGATGGATTATCCGAATAATGTTGAGTTTGGCTACGAGATACACTTTTCGAATGTCTCAACCTTTATTCTTGATGCGCAGGAAGTAGATATAAATCCAGTCATACCAGGAATCACTCTTACTCCTAATATTAGAACTCTAAAATTACTAGAAATATCTTTGTCTGATAAAAAAATAGATTTAAAAGAAGAAACAAGTTTTTATAGATTATCTTCTTTATTTAAGTTTGAAAAGAACAATAAAAATAAGAATACGAGATTTTTACCAAATCTAGAAGAAATAGAATTATCAGTTCTGGATAATAGTCGAGAATTAATATTTGATATTATTCCGAGTACGCAACAAATTACATATAATGGTGAGCAAATTGAACTCATAAAATTATGGGTTAACGAACAAAGTTTTCAAAAAGTACAGCAGGAAGTTTCTGAGACGCAATCTAACGAGGAATTATCTACAGATAAGGTATCGTCTGGTGAATTAGATTCAGAGATTATAATTGATCGGAAGAAAATTGTTGATATAACAGATTGTTATGTTTCTTCTCCTCAATCAATAGAAGGTAAAGTTATGGATGATGATACAGAGAATAAGAATTATAAAGTACTTTTAGATCACTTGTCCGAAAACACTTTACTACATTCTGATGATGGAGAAAAACAAAAGGAGAGAGTTGCGCAAAAGATTGAAAATGAAATTAGTGATTTTGCTAAAGAGTGGGCAATTGATAAACAAGCTTTGACTTTTTATGTTTTAAATTTTGATATTAGAAGAAAAGAAGAGAAACAGCTCGGAGAAACAGCCTTAAGAGAAACAGCAAATTATGAGGAATATTTTCATAAGTCGAATAAAAATAAGTTACAATATAGACAAGGCCTTAATAATGCAATTAAGGAATTTGCGACTAGACTACATGAAGAATATAGTTTATGAATGGAGAATAGATGGAAGAAGAACTCAAACCTAAGTTAAGATTTAATAATTTTGAAAATCCTTGGCAGCAATCTTTGCTAATGGACCAAGTAGAAATCCGAAGGGGGCTAACATATAAACCTAGTGATGTGAGGAGTAGTGGTGTTAGAGTTTTGAGGAGTTCAAATATTGTAGATGATACTTTTATATTATCCGATGATGATGTTTTTGTTGATAAGGCTGTAGTAAACATTCCTAGAATAAGTAATGGTGATATTTTAGTAACTGCAGCTAATGGCTCCACAAAACTAGTAGGAAAACATGCAATAGTAGAAAATTTAGTAGATAACGAGATAGTTGTTCATGGCGGGTTCATGCTACTTTTTAAAACTGAGCAGAATTACTTTGTAAATGCCTGGATGAGTTCAAATGAGTATAAACGAGTGTTACAATTTGTACAAGGTGGAAATGGTGCGATTGGAAATTTATCTAGCACAGTATTGAAAAGTATGAAAATGAGCTTTCCTTCACTCCAAGAACAAACCGCCATCGGCTCTCTTTTACGCACTCTCGACGAACTTATAGCAAGCCACAAAGAGAATCTGACCAACTACCAATGTCTCAAGGCGACTATGCTCTCCAAGATGTTTCCGAAAGTTGGTCAGACTGTTCCTGAGATTCGATTCGATGGATTTGAAGGCGATTGGAAAGAAAAGACATTAGGTAGTTTGGGTTCGGTTGCTATGAATAAACGTATTTTTAAAGATGAAACTAGTGAAAATGGCGATATTCCTTTCTATAAGGTTGGAACATTTGGAGGGACTGCTGATGCTTTTATATCCAAAGAAAAATTCGAAGAGTATAAAGAAAAATATCCTTATCCTGAAATAGGCGATATCCTTATATCTGCATCTGGTAGTATTGGAAGAACTGTTGTATACAACGGTGAAGATGCTTATTATCAAGATTCAAATATAGTATGGTTAAAGCATGATCAGCAATTAGATAATTTATATTTGAAACAATATTATGGAATAATAAAATGGTCTGGAATTGAGGGAACAACAATAAAACGACTATACAATAAGAATATATTAGAAACGAATATCTTTTTACCTCCGAGTGTAACCGAACAACAAGCCATCGGTGCCTATTTCTTCACACTCGATAACCTCATTAATTCTCACCAAGAAAAAATTTCTCAGCTTGAGACTCTGAAAAAGAAACTCTTGCAGGATATGTTTATATAGAATTTTATTATGAAAGACTTTAAAAGATTATGTTTGTCGTTTTGCTTATCAATTTGTTCTTTTTCGCCAGGTTTAGTCTTGTATCTGTTTACTATAGACATTTTTCCCTCACATGATTCCTATGTATGTAGTATACTAAAAATCGTAGTGTTAATTTTTCTAATGTTTTCTTTTTCTTTTGGAGTTTTACAGTATTTGATAAGATTTAAAGAAGCAAATGATACTGCTCAAGTTGAAAGTATACAACCAGTAGAAAATGAAATCATTCCAACTTACTTAGGCCTTTTTGTAATTATGTTGGGTTTAGGTGAATTAACATTCTTATATCAGATTATAGTAATAGCTTTCATTTTTCTAATATGGTGGATTCTTATGGAGAGATCGTATTATTTTAATTTGATATGGTTATTCTCATATCGTTATTACAGAGTCACTGATAAAAACGGCAATGTCTTTATTATTTATAGCAAGAAAAAAGATGTTAAAGAAACTGGGACTATAAAAGGACTTGTTAGAATAAATAATTTTACTTTTTTGGAGAAGGAATAGTATGTTTTTAGTAAAAGTAGGTCAAATATATAGAAAATTGGAGAACTCGGAGGATATTTCAGAATTAGTTGCTCCGGAGATTGATCCTGAAAATAGTAGAGAATTTGATCCAGAAATAAAATTAGAACATGATGAATGGTTCTATGTAGAAATTGATGATTCGCATATGTCTATGGTCAAAGAATATGAAGATAAATTTTTAAATACTGTGGGTTTAAATGATGTGAATGAAGCAGAGTTCTCAAAAATTGACTTGATTTTTCGTAAAGTTAAAAATGATGGGTTAGTTTTTCAAAAAATTACACAATCAAAGAGACTGGTTGATAAGTCAATATTGAAATTGAGACATAGAAGAGCTGAAAGAACAATTATTGAAAATGGTATAGAACTAAAATCTGAGAACGATGCCTATTTTGATGGAAATGATAAATTGTATTTCAAAAATTTTAGAACGATTAGTAGCTTATTTAAGGGGCTTGATGATTACTATCGTATAGCAAGTCAGGCAGAAGTTGATGAGTTTAAAGAATTTAATCTAGTACGTTTTGTTAAAGAATTTAAGATAAAAACCAATAATTTAAAGATGTTAGCTGTTTTAAAAGATTATGGAATAGATTTGAATGATATAGCCGTTAAAAGTACTTTGTTGAGAACGTACAGTCAGTATCCTAATCAAGAGTTTGAGTTAGACGATAATCAAAATTTTATAATTGATAGTAATAGAAAATTAACATGTTTATTAAAGTTAGCACTTGGACGGTTATATACAAATCCAATAACTCACCATAAAATGGAAGCTAACCATGCAAAAAAATTAAATTAAAGTAAGAAAATGATTTAGAAAGAAACATTATGGAAACAACACAAACTTCCAAGTCACTCTCCCAAGCCCTGTGGGATTCAGCGGATGTTCTCCGCTCTAAGATGGATGCTAATGAATATAAGTCCTATCTTTTGGGCATGGTCTTTTATAAGTATCTGTCAGACAAGTTGCTCTTTTTCGTGGCTGAGACCATGGAAGAGGGGATAGATAGTCTTGAGGATGCCCTTGAGGTCTATCGCAATTACTACGAGGATGCGGAGACTCATGAAGATCTGGTATCTGTTATAAAAGATGAGCTTAACTATATCATCAAGCCTAACCTGACATTTACGGCTCTGCTAGCACGTGTCAATGAAAATTCTTTTCAGTTAGAATTTTTGGCTCAGGGTTTTCGAGATATCGAGCAGAGTGATGAACTCTATGAAAACCTCTTTGAAGATATTGACCTCTATTCCAAAAAGCTAGGGGCGACTCCGCAAAAGCAAAACCAAACGGTGGCGGCGATTATGAAAGAGTTGGCTGAGCTAGATGTGGCTAGTCATGCGGGTGATATGCTGGGGGATGCTTATGAGTATCTGATTGGTCAGTTTGCGACCGACTCGGGTAAGAAAGCTGGTGAGTTTTATACACCTCAGCCAGTTGCTAAGCTCATGACTCAGATTGCCTTTTTGGGTCGTGAGGACCAGTTAGGTTTTACCATCTATGATCCGACCATGGGGTCCGGCTCTCTCTTGCTCAATGCCAAGAAATACTCTCATAAACCGCAGACAGTGGTCTACTTTGGTCAGGAACTCAATACCTCGACCTATAACTTGGCCCGGATGAACATGATCTTACACGGTGTTCCTGTTGAAAATCAATTTCTCCACAATGCCGACACCTTGGATGAAGATTGGCCTACTCAAGAACCGACAAACTTTGACGGGGTTCTCATGAACCCTCCATACTCTGCCAAGTGGTCTGCTAGATCTGAATTTTTGGGTGATTCTCGTTTCTCTCCTTTTGGGAAACTAGCGCCCCAATCCAAGGCTGATTTTGCCTTTCTTTTGCATGGTTACTACCATCTCAAGCAGGATAATGGTGTTATGGCTATCGTTCTTCCCCACGGTGTTCTTTTCCGTGGAAATGCGGAGGGAACCATTCGCAAGGCTTTGCTGGAAGAAGGGGCTATTGACACAGTTATCGGTCTTCCTGCCAATATCTTCTTTAATACCAGCATTCCGACCACGGTTATCATTCTCAAAAAGAACCGTACCAATCGTGATGTCTACTTTATCGATGCCTCTAAGGAGTTTGATAAGGGGAAAAACCAGAATATCATGACGGATGCTCATATCGAGAAGATTCTGGAAGCCTACAAGTCACGTGAGGAGATTGACAAGTTTGCCCATCTAGCAAGCTATGAAGAAATCGTCGAAAATGACTATAACCTCAATATCCCTCGCTATGTAGATACCTTTGAGGAAGAAGAAGTCGAACCCCTGACAGACATCGTTAGCAAGATTAACGAGACAAATGAATCAATCCAAAACCAAACCGCTTCCCTACTCGAAATGCTCGGTCAACTACACGGAACCACACCAGAAGCCGATGCTGAACTCAAAAAGTTTTTGAAAGAGTTTGAAGGGTGATGAGAGTAATTGATTCGCTCATTTTTAAGATATAACTTTGTTTCCATATTTCCGGGGAACTAGTAGAAAGTAAGGAGAAAGATGGAACAAACTAACCAAAAATCCCAGTGCCAGCAACTCTGGGCTAGAAACAAATACCTCGTTTTGAGTCATTCTAGCAATATTTACAATGAGATTCGTCAATATCTCAAGCAAGAAGTGGTGGAAGTGAGTCAGGTTCAAGAGATGATTGACCATGCCTGTCAAATCCCAGAACACAGGGGTCAGGTTTGCAATGCCTTTCAGCATATTTGGGGATATTTCAAGAAGAAAGCAACGGAGAATGAACGCAAGGATTATATGTTTTTACTGGAGCGTTATCACTCTGGTCATGCCACCAAAGAAGACTTAATTGCTAAGACGAGAGATTTACTTGAACGTTACCCAAATACATACTTGCAACATTCGACTTTACTGAAAGGAGACTCCCATGAGACTTTGGCATGAGGCTTTGATTTCACAACTTCCCCGTCCTCAACTCTTGGGGCAGCATCGAGAGTGTTGCGCTCTACGTGGCAATGGCTGGGGTAGAAAGCATGCGACGGTGGACTATGTCTTTACTCACTCGCCTTACCAGCTATTTGCCTACCATGATTTGATCATGAAGGAGATGGCTCGTCGTGGCTACAAGGTTAGTCCAGAGTGGCTGGACAAGAACTACCGCGGTAAGACCTGCCCTCCTTATGAAGATTTAGCAGAGGAAAAATTGACTAGTCCTATATACAGCGAACATGACGATGCCTACTATGAGGAGTGTCTGGCTAATCTTCGAGAGAAGGGAATTGAGCTGGAGTAAACGTAAGGATTACCAGCACTTTATACCTCTTCTCGTAATTTTTTCGAATAATAAAGATGAGACCTTTAGAGTTTTTCTAAGGTCGTCTTTTTATGAGTGTTCAGATTTACTTTTAATAACTTTTGAGTTATAATTTTAAAAAAACCAAGCGTGAACTAAAGGACTTAAAAGAAAGAGGGTTAAGTGATGAAGAATAGTGCTATTGGGAGTAACTGGAAGGATGTCCGGTCAGAACTCTTTACCAAGGAGGAAATACTTGAAAGTGATATGCGAGTAGCTATCATGAGTGAGTTGATTGAGGCTAGACATGAGCAAGGAATCAGTCAGAAAAAGCTAGAAGAACTCAGTGGAGTAAGCCAGCCGGTTATAGCTAGGATGGAAACAGGTAAGACTAGCCCTCAGTTGGACACAGTCTTAAAAGTCCTAGCCAGTTTAGGAAAGACACTAGCAGTCGTCCCACTTGAACAGGGGAAAAGTTGATAGGAAGGGGTTGGAAAACTTTAACAAATTTAACAGTTATAGTGCCTCAAGTGTATAATATAGAAAAATTATGCTTTATTTATATCAAGTGCGAACGAAGTGAGCTTTTAGCAGATATTTCCCGCTATAGTGGTATTCTAGATAATAATTTATTATTATCTAGAACGGAATTTTTGAGACATTCTGGCTCAAAAATTAGGGATGAAATTACGAAGTAAGTTGCTCCCGTCCGCACTTTTCAGGGAAATATCAGAATTACAAAAGAAAAATCAACCTATAGTCTTTTCTAATAACAAGCCATAGTCGCTTATAAGAATTACTAATAACGCGTTTGAGTATTCTAACTGGAATACGGCTTTGAAACAAGCTACACAAAGGATTTGAGGCATTTGTTTCAAGTCTTTTTCTTTTGTCTAAAATGGAGATATAGTTTCAAACTATATCAAAGCCTAATTTTTTACAATTATACAGATGATTTCTTTTCTGTTAAGATAGTTTCAACAACAAATTTTGGAGGACACATCATGTCAACTACAATCATCGGTTTCCCTCGTTTGGGCGAATTCCGCGAATTAAAATTTACAACTGAAAAATACTTTAGAAAAGAAATCTCAGAAGAAGAACTCCTTGCAGCCGCAAAAGACTTACGTGCTAAACACTGGAACATCGTCAAAGAAAAAGGTATCACTGAAATTCCATCAAATGACTTTTCTCACTATGACAACTTCCTAGATGCAGCTTTCCTTTTCAACGTGGTACCTGCTTCAGTTCAAAACTTGGACTTGTCTGACCTTGAGCGCTACTTCGCTTTGGGTCGTGGTTACCAAGGAGAAAAAGGGGACGTTCGCGCCCTTCCAATGAAGAAATGGTTCAACACCAACTACCACTACATTGTGCCTAAATTTGAAAAAGACACTCAAGTCAAACTTGCAGGTCACAAAATCTTTGATGAGTTCCAAGAAGCAAAAGAACTTGGATTGAACACTCGTCCAGTTCTTGTAGGTCCATTCACTTTCCTTCAATTGTCAGACTTTGAAGAAGGCGTGAAAGCAGAAGACTTCGTAGACAGCTTAGTGGCTGCTTACCAAGAAGTTTTTGCTAAATTGGCTGAACTTGGTGCGACTCGTATCCAATTGGATGAAGCTGCTCTTGTAAAAGACTTGACAGCTGAAGAAAAAGCTCTCTTCTTGAACCTTTACAATAAACTTTTGGCTGACAAAAAAGGTCTTGAAGTCTTGCTTCAAACTTACTTCGGTGACGTTCGTGACGTTTACGCTGACCTTGTGAAATTGCCAGTAGATGCTATCGGTCTTGATTTCGTTGAAGGTAAGAAAACTCTTGAATTGGTTAAAGGTGGTTTCCCAGCTGATAAGACTCTTTATGCAGGTATTGTCAATGGTAAAAACATCTGGCGTAACAACTACGAAAAGAGCTTGGCTGTTCTTGAGCAAATTCCAGCTGAAAACATTGTCTTGACAAGCTCATGCTCACTTCTTCATGTGCCATTTACAACTGCTAATGAAGAATTTGAACCAGCAATCTTGAACCACTTTGCCTTTGCAGTTGAAAAATTGGATGAGATTCGTGATTTGGATGCTATCCGCAATGGTCAAGGTGAAGAAGCACTTGCAGCTAACAAAGAACTCTTTGCGACTGAGCGTGTTGGTGAAAATACTGAACTTCGTGCGCGTATCGCTGGCTTGACAGACGCAGACTACACTCGTTTGCCAGCCTTTGCAGAACGTGAAGCTATCCAAGAAGAAGCTTTCAAACTTCCAGCTCTTCCAACAACAACTATCGGTTCATTCCCTCAAACAAAAGAAGTTCGTGCCAAACGTTTGGCTTACCGTAAAGGTGAATTGTCTCAAGAAGAGTACGACGCTTTCCTTGCTGAAACAATTGACGAATGGATCAAATGGCAAGAAGATATCGACTTTGATGTCCTTGTTCACGGTGAATTTGAGCGTAATGACATGGTTGAGTACTTCGGTCAAAACTTATCAGGTTACCTCTTCTCTAAAAATGGTTGGGTACAATCATACGGTATGCGTGGGGTTAAACCACCAATCATCTGGGGTGATGTAACTCGTCTTAACCCTATCACTGTTAAATGGTCTAGCTATGCACAAAGCCGTACTGACAAACCTGTTAAAGGTATGTTGACTGGACCAGTTACCATCCTCAACTGGTCATTCCCACGAGAAGACATCTCTATCAAGGATTCTACTCTTCAAATCGCCCTTGCTATCAAGGATGAAGTACTTGACCTTGAAGCTGCTGGTGTGAAGATCATCCAAATCGATGAGGCTGCTCTTCGTGAAAAATTGCCACTCCGTCGTAGCGACTGGTACGAAGACTATCTTGACTGGGCAATTCCTGCCTTCCGCTTGGTACACTCAACAGTAGCGCCAGATACTCAAATCCACACTCACATGTGTTACTCAGAATTTACAGATATCATCCCAGCTATCGATAACATGGATGCAGACGTTATTTCCTTTGAGGCTAGCCGTTCAAACCTTGAAATCTTGGACGAACTCAAAGCGAAAAACTTCCAAACAGAAGTGGGACCTGGGGTTTACGATATCCACTCACCTCGTGTACCAAATGAAGGCGAAATCGACCACACAATCGAAGCCATCCTTGCTAAAGTGCCAAGCAAGAAAGTTTGGATCAACCCTGACTGTGGTTTGAAAACACGTGGTATTCCAGAAACAAAAGAAAGCTTGATCCGCCTTGTTGAAGCAGCTAAAGCTGCGCGTGAGAAATTGTAAGATAGGATTTCTCAAGAAGCGCTGTTTGGTCAATCTGCCTGTTTCACTTGGATTTTAGGAATCCAGCTAACGAAAAAAATCAACTAGAAAAGGATAAGGACTATGTCACGCCAAACACCGTCACTCTCATTTGAAGTGTTCCCTCCCAACCCAGCCGTGGGTAATGATAACATTATTTCTGCTCTTCAAGATATGCAGGAGTTGGCTCCCCACTTTATCAGTGTAACTGCCAGCAATAATAAATTTAATATCAAGGAAACGACGGTTCGTTTGGCTGACTTTATCCAAAATGACTTGGCGATTCCGACTATTGCTCACTTGCCAGCTATCTATTTGACTAAGGACAAGGTGGCTGAAACGATTGCTGACTTGGACAAGGTTGGAGTGCAGAAAATCTTAGCTCTTCGTGGGGATATTATTCCTGATGTGGAACCACAAAAGGATTTCCGCTACGCAACTGACTTGATCGAGTTCATCAAGGAACAAGCCCCTCACTTTGATATTGTCGGAGCTTGTTATCCAGAAGGCCATCCAGATTCACCAAATCAGATTTCAGATATTCAAAATCTTAAGAAGAAAGTGGATGCAGGCTGTTCTAGCCTTGTAACTCAGCTTTTCTTTGACAATGAGCGCTTCTATGATTTCCAAGACAAGTGCATCTTGGCTGGGATTGATGTTCCTATTCATGCAGGGATTATGCCAATTCTGAATCGAAATCAAGCTCTTCGCCTCTTGAAGACTTGTGAGAATATCCATATTCCACGTAAATTTAAAGCTATCTTAGACAAGTATGAGCATGACCCTGAGTCGCTCAGAGCAGCAGGACTTGCCTATGCAGTGGACCAAATCGTGGACTTGGTAACTCAAGATGTTGCTGGAGTGCATCTCTACACCATGAACAATGCAGAAACAGCAAAATACATCCACCAAGCAACCCATGCCTTGTTTAATCATCAGTCTCTAGGATAATAAAAAGCAAACCATTCTTCTCAGGTGAGGGGAATGGTTCCTTTTTAATGGTAAAGACCGCACTTTTTAAGAAAAATATGATAAAATAGACTCTGTACGTACTTGATACAAAGATGAGGGTATAAACAGATTTTTAACTATTCAAATCTGCTATAAAAAGGAAAAATACTAAAGAATAATATTTTTAAACTTTTCAAAGTATCTAAATAGTTGAACACGGGCTAAATCCCTAGTGAAAAAGATAGATTTCCTAGTGTGCATCGCACACTGCGTCAATCTCCTATTTTCATACGGGATTCTTCACGCCCTTTGTATCCTGATTTTTGTAGGCAAGGCGTATAATTTCATCAATCCAAAGGGGATTAAAATGACAAAACAAGTGTTTCAAACGACTTTTGCGGGTCGTGAGTTAATTGTAGAGACTGGTCAGGTTGCTAAGCAAGCGAATGGCGCAGTTGTCGTACGTTACGGTGAGTCAACTGTCTTGACTGCAGCCGTTATGTCTAAGAAAATGGCAACTGGGGATTTCTTCCCTCTTCAAGTCAACTACGAAGAAAAAATGTATGCGGCTGGGAAGTTTCCTGGTGGCTTTATGAAACGTGAAGGACGTCCTTCAACAGATGCGACTTTGACAGCGCGTTTGATTGACCGTCCAATCCGTCCTATGTTTGCGGAAGGTTTCCGTAATGAAGTGCAAGTGATTAACACAGTACTTTCTTATGATGAAAATGCCTCTGCACCTATGGCAGCTATGTTTGGTTCTTCTTTAGCGCTTTCTATCTCAGATATTCCATTTGACGGACCAATCGCTGGGGTACAGGTTGGCTATGTGGATGGTCAAATCATCATCAACCCTACGCAAGAACAAGCAGAGCAATCTCTCCTTGAATTGACAGTAGCTGGTACCAAACATGCCATCAACATGGTAGAGTCTGGTGCTAAAGAATTGTCAGAAGAAATCATGTTGGAAGCTCTCCTTAAAGGGCACGAAGCAGTTAAAGAATTGATTGCCTTCCAAGAAGAAATCGTTGCAGCAGTTGGTAAGGAAAAAGCAGAAGTAGAATTGCTTCATGTGGACGCTGAATTGCAGGCTGAAATTATCGCAGCCTACAACAGTGACCTCCAAAAGGCAGTCCAAGTAGAAGAAAAATTGGCTCGTGAAGCTGCAACTCAAGCAGTTAAGGACCAAGTTACTGCTGTGTATGAAGAAAAATATGCAGACCACGAAGAATTTGATCGTATCATGCGTGATGTGGCTGAAATCTTGGAACAAATGGAACACGCAGAAGTGCGTCGTTTGATCACAGAAGACAAGGTACGTCCTGACGGTCGTAAGGTTGATGAAATCCGTCCTTTGGATGCGGTTGTTGACTTCCTTCCTCGTGTGCACGGTTCAGGTCTCTTCACTCGTGGACAAACTCAGGCTCTTTCAGTCTTGACCTTGGCTCCGATGGGTGAAACTCAAATCATTGATGGTTTGGATCCAGAGTACAAGAAACGCTTTATGCACCACTATAACTTCCCACAATACTCTGTTGGGGAAACTGGTCGTTACGGTGCGCCAGGTCGTCGTGAAATCGGTCACGGTGCTCTTGGTGAGCGTGCACTTGCTCAAGTCTTGCCAAGTTTGGAAGAATTCCCATATGCTATCCGCTTGGTAGCTGAGGTCTTGGAATCAAATGGTTCTTCATCTCAAGCTTCTATCTGTGCGGGAACGCTTGCCCTTATGGCTGGTGGTGTGCCAATCAAGGCGCCAGTAGCAGGGATTGCCATGGGTCTCATCTCAGATGGAAATAACTACACAGTCTTGACAGATATCCAAGGTTTGGAAGACCACTTTGGAGACATGGACTTCAAGGTTGCAGGTACTCGTGACGGAATTACAGCCCTTCAAATGGATATCAAGATCCAAGGGATTACTGCAGAAATCTTGACTGAGGCTCTTGCCCAAGCCAAGAAAGCCCGTTTTGAAATTCTTGATGTGATTGAAGCAACCATTCCAGAAGTTCGTCCAGAATTGGCTCCAACTGCTCCGAAAATTGATACCATCAAGATTGATGTGGACAAGATTAAGATTGTCATCGGTAAGGGTGGAGAAACCATCGACAAGATTATCGCTGAAACAGGTGTTAAGATTGATATCGATGAAGAAGGAAATGTGTCTATCTACTCTAGCGACCAAGATGCTATTAACCGTGCTAAAGAAATTATTGCTGGTTTGGTTCGTGAAGCTAAGGTGGACGAAGTTTACCGTGCTAAAGTCGTTCGTATTGAGAAATTTGGTGCCTTTGTTAACCTCTTTGATAAGACAGATGCCCTTGTTCATATCTCTGAGATGGCTTGGACGCGTACCAATAATGTCGAAGACTTGGTAGCAATCGGGGATGAAGTTGATGTTAAGGTTATCAAGATTGATGAAAAAGGACGTGTGGATGCTTCTATGAAAGCTCTTCTTCCTCGTCCTCCAAAACCTGAACGTGATGAAAAAGGCGAAAAGTCTGAGAGACCTCACCGCCCACGTCATCACAAGGATCACAAACCTAAGAAAGAATTTACAGAAACACCAAAAGATTCAGAATAAGAAAAGGAGAAATGTATGGGATGGTGGCGCGAAACCATTGATATCGTAAAAGAAAATGATCCAGCGGCCCGCACCACTTTGGAGGTTTTGCTGACTTATCCAGGTGTCAAGGCCTTGGCGGCCCACCGTCTCTCGCATTTTCTCTGGAAGCATGGCTTCAAACTCTTGGCTCGTATGCACAGTCAGTTTTGGCGCTTTTGGACTCAGATTGAGATTCATCCAGGTGCCCAGATTGATTCAGGTGTCTTTATCGACCATGGTTCTGGCTTGGTGATTGGGGAAACAGCGATCGTTGAAAGAGGTGTTCTTCTTTATCACGGAGTGACTCTTGGGGGAACAGGAAAAGACTGTGGCAAACGCCATCCGACCGTTCGAAAGGGAGCTCTCATTTCGGCTCATGCCCAAGTTATCGGACCAGTGGAAATTGGCGAAAATGCTAAGGTCGGTGCTGCAGCAGTTGTCGTAGCAGATGTACCTAGTGATGTGACGGTTGTCGGTATTCCGGCCAAGATTGTCCGAGTTCATGGACAGAAGGATGAACCGACGATCCACGAAGTCGAAGAAAAACGAGAGTACTACGTCAATAAACTCGAGCAGGCTAAAGAAGCCAGTCACAGATCGTCGGGGTTGTAGAGGGTACCTATATGATTCAAGCAAGAAACAAGTTAAGCCAAGAGGAGCTATCTGAGGCGAAAAAACTAATTAACTGTTGCCAAAACTATGACGGTACCTATCGTGATCCCTATCTCTCTAACATGCTTAATTTTGACCCAAACATGCCCGCCTTTTTCCTTTATTATGAAAAAGGCGAACTTGTTGGTTTATTAACTGTCTATGCAGATGATCAAGATGTGGAAGTGACGATACTGGTTCATCCAGCTCATCGCCGTCAGGGGATTGCGCGTGCATTGTTTGCTAGTTTTGAGAAAGAAACGGCTTCTTTCCCTATTCGTTCAGTTACTTTTCAGACAGAGCGTGTTTTTCTAGACCGCCATCCTGATTTTATTAGCAACTGGGGATTGGTCGAGGATGAAGAGACAGAAACTTGGTTAGGTAAGGATAGAAAACCTTATCCGTTAGCAACTGTTTCCAATCTTGAAGTTTTGTTAGCAGATAGTTCGTATCAGGAGCAAATTAGTCAGTTGAAATTTCAGGCATTTTCAGAGGAACATGAATCTAGAGAAGTTGTGGATAGATATGTCGCTGAAGCTCTGAAGGATCCAGAAAGTCGCTTATATATTTTGTTAAAAGACTGTCAGGTTATTGGAACTTGTACGGTAGATTTATCGACTAATACGAATTACTTCTACGGGTTAGCAATATCTGAACCTGAACGTGGGAAAGGCTATGGAAGCTACTTAGCAAAATCCCTTGTCAACCAACTAATTGAGCAAAATGACAAGGAATTTCAGATTGCAGTAGAGGATAGTAACGTGGGTGCCAAACATTTGTATGAAAAAATCGGCTTTGTCAAACAGACCCAGGTGGTTTATCTGAATGAGAAAGGAGCAAGGGATTCCGAAGTGTAGAGAGATTCGGACTGAAATTGAGTTGAACTCTTAGTGATGAAACTAACTGTTCTTGAATTTTGGATTTCCTGACTATTATTTTATGATTAAAATCTATGACACCATGTCTCGTGATTTGCGAGAATTTATACCGATTGAGGACGGTAAGGTTAAGATGTATGTCTGTGGGCCAACGGTGTACAACTATATTCACGTGGGGAATGCTCGTTCGACGGTGACTTTTGATACCATTCGTCGTTATTTTGAGTACTGTGGGTATGAGGTTGCCTATATTTCCAATTTTACGGATGTGGATGATAAGATTATCAACCGTGCCAAGGAAGAGGGTATCACACCTCAGGAGGTTGCGGACAAGTACATCGCTGCCTTTCGTGAGGATGTGACGGCCTTGGGTGTCAAACCTGCGACCCGCCATCCGCGTGTGGTGGAGTTTATGGCTGACATCATCCGCTTTGTGGAAGATTTGATTGAAAAAGGCTTTGCCTACGAGAGTCAAGGAGATGTCTATTTCCGTGTGGAAAAATCCCACAACTATGCTAAATTAGCAAATAAAACCTTGGAAGATTTGGAGCTAGGTGCTTCAGGTCGAACCGATGAAGAAACGGCTCGTAAGGAAAATCCTGTAGACTTTGCCCTCTGGAAATCTGCCAAATCAGGCGAGATTTCTTGGGACAGTCCTTGGGGACCTGGTCGCCCGGGCTGGCACATCGAGTGTTCAGTCATGTCGACAGAGATTTTGGGCGACACCATTGATATTCACGGTGGTGGAGCTGACCTAGAGTTTCCTCACCATACCAATGAAATTGCCCAGTCAGAAGCCAAAACAGGCAAGACCTTTGCCAACTACTGGATGCACAATGGCTTTGTCAATATCGATAATGTCAAGATGTCCAAGTCCTTGGGTAACTTTATCACAGTGCACGATGCCCTTAAAAACCTCGATGGGCAAGTGCTTCGTTTCTTCTTTGCGACTCAACACTACCGCAAGCCTATCAACTTTACGGAAAAGGCAGTGCGGGATGCGGAGACCAATCTCAAGTATATGAAGAACACTTATGAGCAACCATTTACTGGAACTGTAGATGCTCAAGAGTTACAAGCCTTTAAAGATAAGTTTGTAGCAGCTATGGATGAAGATTTTAACGCTGCCAACGGTATCACAGTTGTTTTTGAAATGGCCAAGTGGATTAATTCTGGCAACTATGATGAAAGTGTTAAGGAAGCTCTTGCGGCTATGTTAGAGGTCTTTGGAATTGTCTTTATTGAGGAAGTTTTGGATGCAGAGATTGAAGACTTGATCCAAAAGCGCCAAGAAGCGCGTGCTAATCGTGACTTTGCGACAGCGGACCAGATCCGTGACCAATTAGCTGCTCAAGGGATTAAGCTCCTTGACACCAAAGATGGAGTGAGGTGGACACGTGATTGATGTCAATCTCATTAATGGGATTGCGTTAGCTTTTGAGGGGGACGCGGTGTATTCTATGTATATTCGTCGTCACCTCATTTTAAAAGGTATGACCAAACCCAATAAACTCCATCAAGAAGCGACCAAGTATGTCTCAGCCAAAGCTCAGGCTCGCCTGATTTCCCTTATGTTAGAGGAGCAAGTCCTGACGGAAAAAGAAGAAGAAATCTACAAACGTGGTCGCAATACCAATAGTCACACAAAGGCTAAAAATGCCGATGTGGTGACCTACCGTATGTCCACAGGTTTTGAAGCAGTCATGGGTTATCTCCATATGACTGAAAATCTGGAACGTCTTGAGAGCTTGATTTCGTGGTGCATCCAAAAAGTGGAGGGCTAGGACATGATGGCAAAAGAATTACAAGAATGGTTTCCTGAAGCTCAGATTTCAGACCAACCAGTAGAGAAAGAGGGTTATCTCACTCTTCCTTTAGCTTCTCAACAGTGGATTTTGCTGGAGGAAGCTAGTCTTAGCGAACGTGAAAAACAACTGGTGGCTCTCTTAACCAAACAGGAGCAAACTATTTCGCTCAATCCTTGGTATCCCTATCTGATTGAGGGGAAGGGACAGGCGCCGAAAACTTTTAAAAAGATTCAGTTGGTTTATTGTCATCTTTCCTATTTTCAGCAGGAAAATCTAGCTTCTTGGCTAGATATGATGCGGACTCTTTTTCCCAACTGTCAGACGGTGATTCAGGTCGGAGCTCAGGATTATGTTTTCGTACTTCAACAAGATAAATACACTTCTGTACGAGCTATTTTAAGTGATACGATTGAAGCGGTAGAGTATGACTTTGGACTGCGTCTCTCTATCATGTTAGGACAGGTTTGGTCTCAGACAGGAAATCAAGCCCTATCAGACTTAATCAAAGCGGAGCGGGATTTGTTCAAGACTTGGTGGCGTCAGGGTCATCAAGGTGTTCACACCTTTTCACAACTCTATCTTTGGAGTATGGGGGAAAGGATTGTGGACCTGAGGGTCATTAAAGAATGCCTGCACCAGATGATTTTGGACCAAGACCAGATTCAGGAAATCATTCTCTCCCTTTGGGAAAATAGTGCTGTCCTAACAAAAACAGCCCAGCAACTCTATCTGCACCGCAATTCTCTCCAATACAAGATTGATAAATGGGAAGAGTTGACAGGGCTTCAATTGAAGGAATTGACTGACCTGACCTTGTGCTATCAGTTGATTTTACCAGATATTCTCTAAAGTTTTGTGCAAGTTGCACAGAACTTTTTTATTTTTTTGGTCATCTTGCCATAGAAATGTAAAGCGTTTTCATCTATAATAAAACTATCAAAAGACAAAAGGAGTTCACCTCATGGTAGAATTGAATCTTAAAAACATTTACAAAAAATATCCAAACAGCGAACACTATTCAGTTGAAGACTTCAACTTGGACATCAAAGACAAAGAGTTTATCGTTTTCGTAGGTCCTTCAGGATGTGGTAAATCAACAACTCTTCGTATGATTGCTGGTCTTGAAGACATCACAGAAGGTACTGCATCTATCGATGGCGTGGTTGTCAACGACGTTGCTCCAAAAGACCGTGACATCGCCATGGTATTCCAAAACTATGCTCTTTACCCACACATGACTGTTTATGACAACATGGCTTTCGGTTTGAAATTGCGTAAATACAGCAAAGAAGACATCGACAAACGTGTGCAAGAAGCAGCAGCAATCCTTGGTTTGAAAGAATTCTTGGATCGTAAACCAGCTGACCTTTCAGGTGGTCAACGTCAACGTGTTGCCATGGGTCGTGCTATCGTCCGTGATGCAAAAGTATTCTTGATGGACGAACCTTTGTCAAACTTGGATGCCAAACTTCGTGTATCGATGCGTGCTGAAATTGCGAAAATTCACCGTCGTATCGGAGCTACAACTATCTACGTAACTCACGACCAAACAGAAGCGATGACACTTGCGGACCGTATCGTTATCATGTCAGCAACTAAGAACCCTGCTGGTACAGGTACTATCGGACGTGTTGAACAAATCGGAACTCCTCAAGAAGTTTACAAAAACCCAGTTAATAAATTCGTTGCAGGATTCATCGGAAGCCCAGCAATGAACTTCATCAACGTGAAATTGGTTGGTAGCGAAATTATTTCTGACGGTTTCCGCTTGAAAGTTCCAGAAGGAGCATTGAAAGTTCTTCGTGAAAAAGGCTACGAAGGAAAAGAATTGATCTTCGGTATCCGTCCAGAAGATGTAAATGCAGAACCTGCTTTCCTTGAAACATTCCCAGAATCAGTTGTTAAAGCAACTATCTCCGTATCAGAATTACTTGGTTCAGAATCTCACCTTTACTGCCAAGTTGGTAAAGACGAATTTGTTGCCAAAGTGGATGCTCGTGACTACTTGCAAACAGGTGCAACAGTTGAACTTGGATTTGACTTGAACAAAGCACACTTCTTCGATGTAGAAACTGAAAGAACAGTTTACTAAGCAAATGAAATGTCAAAACACTGCTAGAGAAATCTGGCAGTGTTTTTTGAGATTGCGTAGAAAAAACTCCTGGGAAATTCCAGGAGAGTATGAGTGGTTATTTAAACTTGAATCCTTCGTAAATAAGCTCTGTTTTTGGATTTTGTTTCTTAATCTGTTTGGCAAGTGACTTCATCATAGAAAGAGGACCACACATATAGACGCTTGCATGTTCGGGCACTTCTTCTTGCTCAAAATTAAGATAGCCGTCTTTCCTACTGTCTACTAGATGGAGTTCAAAATTAGGATTTTTCTGAGCATAGTCACGGAGCAAATCTAGATAGACTGCATTTTCATCTTCACGGAAGCTATAGTAGAAGTGAACCTGTTTATCTAAAATAGGATGTTCACGGATGTAAGAGATGAAGGGGGTGATCCCAATACATCCAGCAATCCAAACCTGATTTTCTCGTCCTTCTTCTATAATCATGTGTCCGTAAGCTCTGTCAACGGTTACTTTGCTACCGACTTGAAGATTGTCATAGATATTCTTGGTAGGGTCACCTGAATTTTTGACAGTAAAGTAAAGCGTTTGACCATGACCTCCTGAGATAGAAAAGGGATGCGGAGCACTTTCAAAACCTTCTTGAAAAATCTTTAGGAAGGCAAATTGTCCTGATTGATAGTTGAAAGGTCTGCTAAGATGGATTTGAATTTCTCTAGTATCGTGATTTAAGCGTTTGAGATTGGTAATTTTCCCTAGATAGGGGAAGGAAATCTTTTGATAAAGGAAGATGATGTAAAAACCAGCTAGTAAGCCTAAAATGGCATAGTTACCAACAAGAAAACTTAGAAGATTAAATGTAAGGAGACGATTGCCCATCATCATGTAGACGTGAAAGAGTCCGAAAATGTAGGCTAGATAAACCAGACGGTGAATCCATCTCCAAGCTTCGTATTGGATGTATTTGCCTAAATAGGCGACAAGGATGATACTGACAAAATATAGATGGCAAGGTTGCCAAACTGAGCAGCTAAACGAGAGCCCCACAAACCGCCCATACTAAAGTTATGAAAGATTAGTAGGATGATGGAGAGAAAGGCTGTGAATTTGTGGACAGTGTAGACCTTCTCCAAACCGTGAAACCAGCTTTCTAGTAGGGGGGAGACGAGTGGCTAGGATAAAAGTCAGAGATAGGCTTGTTAAAGCTAGTCCTGGAATAGTGAATTGGGGAGAAGTGTTCATCCAAGCAAAAAGAGTCAAGATAAAACTAGCTATGATAAAGAGTATTCCTTTGATTGATTTCATAGAAAATTCCATTTCATTTAGATTTTGATTTGTTGTAAACAAAATTGTTACATTTTATCATAGAAAAAGTATGGTGTCAAATTGAGTTCTATAAATATCTACTCTCATCAAAAAACTCTCCAATTGAACTGGAGAGCTAATTTATTATTCTGCAGCTTGTTGCCAGCGTTTTGCTAGCATATGAGACAGGCTAGAAATGGCTAGGTTAAAGCTGAAGTAGATGAGGGCAATCAGGATGTAAAGACTGAAGACCTGCTCTGGTTCGAAATAACGGCCCATGAGAATTTGGCTTGCTCCAAAGAGTTCTTGTAGGGCGATAACAGAGTAGAGAAGACTGGTATCCTTAATTACGGTTACAAACTGAGAAATGATGGCTGGCAACATTTTGCGAATGGCTTGCGGGAGAATGATGTGGTAGAGGATTTGGGCTGAGGTAAATCCTTGCGACATTCCTGCTTCGTACTGTCCCTTGTCCACGGCATTGAGACCGCCTCGGATAATCTCAGCCAAGGCTGCTGAGGTAAAGAGGGTAAATGCAGTGATTCCTGCTGGTGTGGATTTCATCTTGAAAACCAAAAAGATGGTGAAAATCCAGAGGAGGTTGGGAACGTTACGCACAAACTCGATGTAAATGCTGGAAATGATGCGCAAGATAGGATTTTTCCCATTTCTCATGACTGCTAGAACTGTACCGATAAGTGTAGCGAGGACGATGGCAATCAGAGAAATGTAGAGGGTCAAGCCAAATCCTTTAAAGATAAATACTAGGTTATCTGGGGTCAAAACTTCTAAAATGGATTCCATAGTAACCTCCTAAAGTGAATAGGCTTTTTTGTTGGCTTGCTCCATCTTGCGACCAAACTGGGCAACAGGAAAGCAAAGAGAAAAGTAGAGAAGGGCAGCACCTAAAAATGCTGGAATGTAGTTTCCGTTAAGTGCCGACCAAGACTTGGTCACAAACATCAAGTCCACTCCAGAGATAATAGCGACTGTAGAAGTGTTTTTGATGAGGTTAACAATTTGGTTGGTCAAAGGAGGGAGAATGATACGAAAGGCCTGAGGCAAGATAATCAAACGCATAGCACTGATATAGGTAAAACCTTGCGACAAGGCAGCCTCCATCTGACCGCTAGGAATAGACTGAATACCTGAGCGAATAACCTCAGCGATATAGGCACCGTGATAGAGCCCTACACAGAGAACAGCTGTCCAATAAATCGGAATCATGATGGTGTGGTCACTGATAAGAGGTAGGCCATAAAAAACGATAACAAACTGCACCAAGAGGGGAGTGTTTTGGTAAAACTCGACAAAGATGCGAGCTAAAATGCGCAAAATTGGACGTTTGCTGGTTGACATGGCTCCAAAGAAGATGCCCAAAACCATGGCGAGGATAAAGGATCCAATCGCTAGGGCAAGGGTGAAGAGGAAACCATTGAAAAATTGTCCAAAATCCTGAAAATAGGCTGTCCAAGATGATAAATCTGTCATGGGGTGTCCTCCTTAATCTGCAGTATGGCTGGATGGTTTCAGCTTGTAACGGTCATAAAGTTTTTGCAAACTGCCATCCTTGCTCCATTTAGTAACCAAGTTATCGAGATAGTCGTTGAGTTCGGTATTTGATTTCTTGGTAACGATACCGTAGTCAGATGGCTTGAAACTATCATCTAGTAGTACTGTGCGTTTGCTGATGTAGCCAGACAGAATCGAGCGGTCAACGGAAAAGGCATCAATACGGTGGGCGTGTAGGGAAGTAATCAATTCTGGGTAGGAACCAAGTTCGACGAATTTAAAGGTCAAACCTTTCTTTTTACCCAGTTCGGTAATCAGGCGTTGAGTAATGGAACCTTGGGCAACCCCGATGGTTTTTCCGTTTAGGTCCTCAATGCTTTTGATTTTGGCAGACTTATTGACCAAAAAGCCAGAAGCATCTGTGTAGTAAGGGCTGGTAAAGTTGTAGAGTTTTTTGCGTTCGTCTGTAATGGTGAAGGTCGCGATATCCATATCGACCTGCTCATTGTCTAGAAGGGGGCCACGAGTTTGTGCGGTAACAGGTACATAGCGAACCTTGACCTTGAGCTCATCAGCTACCATTTTGGCCAAGTCGGTTTCGATACCAGAATAGGTCCCTGTCTTGGGATCCTTGTAACCGAAATTGGGAACGTCCTGTTTCACACCAACAACTAGCTCGCCTCTCTTTTGAATATCTGCGACACTGGTATCAGCCTGAACTGGTTTTGCAGCAGCAAGGCCGAAAAGGCTAATCAATAATGCGGATAAAAAGAATTTCTTTTTCATAGGCGCCTCCTTATTTGACTTTGTCACTTTCGTGGTTGATAATTTTGCTGAGGAATTGTTGGGCACGAGGTTCGCTTGGATTGTCGAAAAAGTCATCGACATCTGTCGTATCTACTAAAACTTCTCCGTCAGCCATAAAGATGATGCGGTCGGCAACTTCACGAGCAAAGCCCATTTCATGGGTAACGACAATCATATTCATACCATCGTGGGCCAATTTTTGCATAACCGCTAGAACATCGCCGATGGTTTCAGGGTCAAGGGCAGAAGTTGGCTCATCAAAGAGGAGGAGTTCCGGATGCATAGCGAGTCCACGTGCGATGGCAATCCGTTGTTTTTGTCCACCAGACAGCATGGCTGGATATGAATCTTTCTTGTCCCACATATTTACAAATTCCAGATATTTTTGGGCTGTTTTTTCAGCTTCTTTTTTATCAATTCCTAGAACTTTTATAGGTGCAAGTGTTACGTTTTCTAACACTGTTTTATGCGGATAGAGGTTAAAATGCTGGAAAACCATGCCGACTTCCTTGCGAAGAGGTACCAAATCTTTCTGGCTGGCACCAGCAACTTGGTGGCCATTTACTAGAAGACTTCCTTTGTCAACAGCCTCCAAACCATTGATGGTGCGAATCAGAGTGGATTTCCCAGAACCAGATGGTCCGAGTAGGACAACGACTTGTCCTTTTTCAAAACGGAGATTGATGTCGCGGAGTGCGTGGTAGTCTCCGTAATATTTTTCGACGTGTTCAAATTCTACTAAAGCCATAAGGAATCTCCTTTGTGTTAGATTTTATAACATGATTCTACACCAAAAAATTTGTCTTGTCAAATCATATCTGAAAAAATTCACTAAAATTTTATAAAAAAGCAATCTGGATAGAGAAAAAGCCTAAATCATGTTATAATGAAACGATAGAATTCTTAGAAAGAGTGGATGTCTTTTTGATAACACCTACTTATGAATGGCAGTTTGCCCCGCAAGTAGAAGATGCGGATTTTACAAAGATAGCCAAGAAGGCTGGATTGGGTCCTGAGGTGGCTCGGTTACTATTTGAGAGAGGGATTCAGGACCAAGAGAGTCTGAAGAAGTTTTTAGAACCTTCCTTGGAGGACTTGCATGACCCTTATCTACTCCATGATATGGATAAGGCAGTGGGACGGATTCGTCAGGCTATTGAAGAAGGGGAAAATATCCTCATTTATGGAGATTACGATGCGGATGGCATGACTTCAGCTTCGATTGTGAAGGAAAGTTTGGAACAGCTTGGCGCTGAGTGCCGGGTTTATCTGCCCAATCGTTTTACTGATGGCTATGGTCCAAATGCTAGTGTTTATAAATACTTTATCGAGCAAGAAGGGATTTCCTTGATTGTGACGGTGGACAATGGAGTTGCGGGTCACGGAGCCATTGAACTGGCTCAGTCTATGGGAGTAGATGTCATTGTGACAGACCACCATTCCATACCTGAAACCTTACCAGATGCCTATGCTATTGTCCATCCTGAACATCCGGATGCGAACTATCCTTTCAAATATTTGGCTGGTTGCGGAGTGGCTTTCAAGCTGGCTTGTGCCCTGTTAGAAGAAGTACAAGTGGAATTGCTTGATTTGGTCGCTATTGGTACCATTGCTGATATGGTTAGTTTGACAGATGAGAATCGTATTTTGGTTCAATATGGTCTAGAAATGCTGGGGCATACTCAGCGCATTGGTTTACAAGAAATGCTGGATATGGCTGGGATTGCCGCTAATGAAGTAACAGAAGAAACGGTTGGTTTCCAGATTGCTCCTCGTTTGAATGCCTTGGGCCGTTTGGATGATCCCAATCCTGCCATTGATTTGCTGACTGGGTTTGATGATGAAGAAGCGCATGAGATTACTCTCATGATTCATCAGAAAAACGAAGAGCGCAAGGAAATCGTTCAGTCTATCTATGAAGAAGCTAAGACCATGGTGGACCCTGAGAAGAAGGTCCAAGTTTTGGCTAAGGAGGGCTGGAATCCTGGGGTTCTAGGAATCGTGGCTGGTCGTTTGTTGGAAGAACTAGGGCAGACAGTCATCGTTCTCAATATAGAGGACGGTCGTGCCAAGGGTAGTGCTCGTAGCGTGGAAGCGGTCGATATTTTTGAGGCTCTGGATCCTCATAGAGACCTCTTCATAGCCTTTGGTGGTCATGCTGGTGCGGCAGGAATGACGCTGGAAGTTGAGAAACTCTCAGATTTATCTCAGGTTTTGGAAGATTATGTCCGTGAAAAAGGAGCAGATGCTGCTGGCAAGAACAAGTTAAATCTAGATGAAGAGCTAGATTTGGAGACACTTAGCTTGGAAACGGTCAAAAGTTTTGAACGTTTGGCACCTTTTGGCATGGACAATCAGAAACCTATCTTTTATATCAAGGATTTTCAGGTCGAAAGTGCCCGTACTATGGGGGCAAGTAATGCCCATCTCAAGCTGAAAATTTCTAAAGGCGAGGCGAGTTTTGAGGTAGTGGCCTTTGGCCAAGGGAAAAGGGCGACTGAATTCTCACAGACCAAGCAATTGGAATTGGCAGTGACTCTCTCTGTCAACCAATGGAATGGCCAAACTGCCCTGCAGCTGATGATGGTGGATGCGCGTGTGGAGGGTGTTCAACTTTTTAATATCCGTGGGAAGAATGCAGTCTTGCCAGAAGGGGTTCCAGTCTTGGATTTTGCTGGGGAACTGCCCAATCTAGTAAATAGTGATGCTGTGGTTGTAAAAACCATTCCTGAGGATATTACTCAGCTGAAGACCATTTTTCAGGAGCAGAATTTTTCTGCTGTTTATTTCAAAAATGATATTGACAAGGCCTACTATCTGACGGGATATGGGACTAGAGAGCAGTTTGCAAAATTGTACAAGACTATCTACCAGTTCCCAGAGTTTGATATTCGCTACAAACTGAAGGATTTGGCTACTTATCTCAATATCCAACAAATCTTGCTAGTCAAGATGATTCAAGTATTTGAAGAGCTAGGCTTTGTGATGATTAAAAATGGTGTCATGACAGTGAATAAAGAGGCTGAAAAGCGTGATATAGCTGAGAGTCAGATTTACCAAAATCTCAAACAAACCGTCAAAGACCAAGAAATGATGGCGCTGGGTACCGTGCAAGAAATTTATGACTTTTTAATGGAAAAAGAGTAGATGATAGGAAAGAGTTGGGAAACCAGCTCTTTTTTGAAAACAAATCTTCATTTTGAAAATCATTAAAAAAATGGTATAATGGTAGGAAAAGATTCGGCTAAAAGTAGTGCTTTTAGAATAAGAGGGTAAGTAACCCTATAATCAAGATAAACTAAGCTTTCGGAGGAAAAATGAGTAATATCAGTTTAACAACACTTGGCGGTGTCCGTGAAAATGGGAAAAATATGTATATCGCTGAAATCGATGGGTCTATTTTCGTTTTGGATGCAGGTCTGAAATACCCTGAAAATGAACAACTAGGGGTGGACGTGGTCATTCCCAATATGGACTATCTTTTTGAAAATAGCGATCGTATCGCTGGGGTCTTCTTGACCCACGGCCATGCGGATGCCATTGGTGCTCTGCCTTATCTCTTGGCTGAAGCCAAGGTACCTGTATTTGGCTCTGAGTTGACCATTGAGTTGGCAAAACTCTTTGTCAAAGGAAATGACACAGTTAAGAAATTTAATGATTTTCATGTTATCGATGAGGATACGGAGATTGATTTTGGCGGGACTGTGGTGTCCTTCTTCCGTACGACCCACTCTATCCCAGAAAGTCTGGGTGTGGTCTTGAAGACAGCTGAAGGTAGCATCGTTTATACAGGTGACTTCAAATTTGACCAGACAGCTAGTGAATCTTATGCCACAGACTTTGCTCGTTTGGCAGAAATCGGTCGTGATGGAGTTCTAGCTCTTCTTAGCGATTCAGCCAATGCGGACAGTAATATCCAAGTGGCTAGCGAAAGTGAAGTTGGGGACGAGATCACTCAAACCATTTCGGACTGGGATGGTCGTATCATTGTTGCAGCAGTAGCCAGCAACCTCTCTCGTATCCAGCAGGTGTTTGACGCTGCGGATGCAACAGGCCGTCGTGTGGTCTTGACAGGATTTGATATTGAAAATATCGTCCGTACTGCTATTCGTCTTAAGAAATTGTCTCTAGCTAACGAAAGTCTTTTGATTAAACCAAAAGATATGTCTCGTTTTGAAGACCATGAGTTGATTATCCTTGAGACAGGTCGTATGGGTGAGCCTATCAACGGTCTTCGCAAGATGTCGATTGGTCGCCACCGTTATGTGGAAATCAAGGATGGTGACTTGGTCTATATTGTAACGACTCCATCTATCGCTAAAGAAGCGGTCATGGCGCGTGTAGAAAACATGATTTACCAAGCTGGCGGGGTTGTCAAACTGATCACCCAAAGCTTGCGTGTGTCAGGGCACGGAAATGCGCGTGATTTGCAGTTGATGATCAATCTCTTGCAACCCAAGTATCTCTTCCCGATTCAAGGGGAATACCGTGAGTTAGATGCCCATGCTAAGGCTGCTATGGCAGTTGGGATGTTGCCAGAACGCATTTTTATCCCTAAAAAGGGGACCAGCATGGCTTATGAGAATGGGGACTTTGTCCCAGCTGGCGCGGTTTCGGCAGGGGATGTTTTGATTGACGGAAATGCCATCGGTGATGTTGGTAATGTGGTTCTTCGTGACCGTAAGGTCTTGTCAGAAGATGGAATTTTCATCGTCGCAATCACAGTTAACCGTCGTGAGAAGAAAATTGTAGCCAAGGCTCGTGTTCATACGCGTGGATTTGTTTATCTCAAGAAGAGTCGCGATATTCTTCGTGAAAGTTCAGAATTGATTAACCAGACGGTAGAAGACTATCTTCAAGGAGATGACTTTGACTGGGCAGATCTTAAAGGGAAGGTTCGTGATAATCTGACCAAGTATCTCTTTGATCAAACTAAGCGTCGTCCAGCTATTTTACCAGTAGTCATGGAAGCAAAATAAGCGATGAAATAAACGGAGAGAAAGTCGAATTTCGGCTTTTTCTTATAGAAAAATAGAGGAAAAATTATGGCAGTAATGAAAATCGAGTATTACTCACAAGTTTTGGATATGGAGTGGGGAGTGAATGTCCTCTATCCTGATGCTAATCGAGTGGAAGAACCAGATTGTAAAGACATTCCAGTCTTGTACCTCTTGCACGGGATGTCTGGTAATCATAATAGTTGGCTCAAGCGGACCAACGTAGAACGCTTACTTCGAGGAACCAATCTCATCGTTGTTATGCCCAATACCAGCAACGGTTGGTATACCGATACCCAGTATGGTTTTGACTATTACACAGCTCTAGCAGAGGAATTGCCACAGGTTTTGAAACGCTTCTTCCCTAACATGACCAGCAAGCGTGAAAAGGCCTTTATCGCTGGTCTCTCTATGGGAGGCTACGGCTGTTTCAAATTGGCTCTTGCTACAAATCGTTTTTCTCATGCGGCTAGTTTTTCAGGTGCTCTTAGCTTTCAAGATTTTTCTCCTGAGAGCCAAGATTTGGGAACACCAGCTTATTGGAGAGGTGTTTTTGGAGAGATTAAAGACTGGACAGCTAGTCCTTATTCTCTTGAAAGTCTGGCTAAAAAATCGGATAAAAAGACCAAACTTTGGGCTTGGTGTGGCGAGCAGGATTTCTTGTACGAAGCCAATAATCTCGCAGTGAAAAATCTCAAAAAACTGGGATTTGATGTGACCTATAGCCATAGTGCTGGAACTCACGAATGGTACTACTGGGAAAAACAATTGGAACGGTTCTTAGCAACCCTACCAATCGATTTCAAATTAGAAGAGAGATTAAGCTAGTTTAGTTTGTATTACTCTTTCAATAACCATGTCTTCTATGGAATAGAAACTAAAATATGTTTTTACTAGACTTTCTAAACAAAAATAGTAGAATAGTAGTTAAATTCTATTATTGTTGGAAAGAGAGTAAGAGATGTATCGTTATCAAATTGGCATTCCCACATTAGAATATGATCAGTTTGTTAAAGAACATGAATTAGTCAATGTATTACAAAGTAGTGCTTGGGAAGAGGTTAAGTCTGATTGGCAACATGAAAAGTTTGGCGCCTACCGAGGAGATAAATTACTGGCTACAGCTAGTATTTTGATTAAAACTCTTCCTCTAGGTTATAGAATGTTTTATATCCCAAGAGGTCCTGTATTAGATTATAAGGATGCTGAACTCTTGAACTTTGTTCTTCAATCCATTAAGTCCTATGCTCGAAGCAAGAGAGCGATTTTTGTGATTTTTGACCCAAGTATTTGCCTATCGCAAAGTTCAATCAAGCATGAAAAAATAGAATATCCTGAAAATATGGCTATTATTGAAAATTTGCAAAGAATGGGAGTAAGGTGGTCAGGAAAGACCGATGGAATGGGAGATACCATTCAGCCTCGTATTCAGGCAAAAGTATACAAGGAAAATTTTACAGAAGATAAACTTTGCAAGTCAACAAAACAAGCTATTCGATCCGCTCGAAATAAGGGTGTAGAGATTCAGATTGGTAGAGATGAATTGTTAGAATCTTTCTCGTTTTTGATGAAAAAAACTGAGAAGCGAAAAGATATCCATTTGAGGAATGAAGCCTATTATAAAAAATTGTTAGATAATTTTAAGGACAAGGCCTATATCACCTTGGCAACCTTGGATGTTTCTAAACGTTCGCAAGAATTAGAAGAACAGTTAGCGAAAAACAGAGCCTTGGAAGAGACCTTTACTGAGTCGACTCGAACTTCAAAAGTAGAAGCGCAGAAGAAGGAAAAAGAACGTTTGTTAGAGGAATTGACTTTCCTGCAGGAATATATGGATGCAGGTCAAGCAAGAGTTCCTTTAGCAGCTACCTTGACTTTAGAATTCGGACAAACTTCTGTCAATCTATACGCAGGAATGGATGAAGATTTTAGACGTTATAAAGCTCCTATTTTGACTTGGTATGAGACAGCTCGATATTCCTTTGAACGTGGCATTTTATGGCAAAATTTAGGAGGCGTCGAGAATGCTTTAGATGGTGGACTCTATCGTTTTAAAGCTAATTTTAATCCAACGATCGAAGAATACTTGGGTGAATTTACAATGCCTACCCATCCTCTCTATCCTCTGTTAAGACTTGCTCTTGATTTCCGTAAAACATTAAGAAAAAAACATAGAAAGTAAGTATATGGCACTAACTACACTCACGAAAGAAGAGTTTCAGGCTTATTCTGGTCAGGTTTCTTCTCGTTCCTTTATGCAATCTGTTCAGATGGGGGACTTGTTAGAAAAAAGAGGGGCTCGAATTGTTTATCTTGCTTTGAAACAAGAAGGAGAAATTCAAGTTGCAGCTCTGGTTTATAGCTTGCCCATGCTGGGTGGTCTGCATATGGAGCTCAATTCGGGTCCGATTTATACCCAACAAGATGCTCTTCCAGTTTTTTATGCGGAGTTAAAAGAATATGCCAAGCAAAATGGTGTATTAGAGTTGCTTGTAAAACCTTATGAAACTTATCAAACTTTTGATAGTGAAGGTAATCCAATAGATGCTGAGAAAAAAAGTATTATTCAAGGTTTGACTGATTTAGGTTATCAATTTGATGGATTGACGACAGGGTATCCTAATGGAGAAGTCAGCTGGCATTACATCAAAGATTTGCAAGATTATGATGCTGTTTCCTTATTGAAATCTTTTAATAAAAATAGTATTCGCAACATTCAATCAGCCTTTGATTTTAATATTCTTATTCGCAATGCAGAACGGGAAGAAATTCCAACATTCAAAAAAATTATCGAAGAAACAGGTAAAAGACAAGGTTTTGAGGATAAGAATTTAGATTATTACATGAAATTGTATGATATGTTTGGAGATAAGGCGGATTTCCTAATTGCTGAAGTCAATCCGCAACAGTCTATAGATGCTTTAAATGTGAAGATGGCTAGTCTTGACAAGAAGTCGAAACAATTTCACCAGCAATACCAAGCTTTGCAAAAGAAAAAAGATTTTCTAACTAGTTTGGATAGTGAGTCTGGCAATGTTGCTCTAGCTTGTGCTTTAATAATCTACACAAATACAGAGGCAACGTACTTGTTTGGGGGGTCGTACGCAGAGTATCAGAAGTTTTCAGCTCCATTTTTACTTCAATATCATGCGATGAAGCAGACAATGCAACGAAATATCCATCAATACAACTTCCTAGGGATTCAAGGGATTTTTGATGGAAGTGATGGTGTTTTGCGTTTTAAACAGAATTTTAATGGCTATATTGTACGCAAAGCAGGTACTTTCCGTTATCATCCATCGCCTTTAAAATACAAAGCTATCCAGTTACTCAAAAAAATAGTAGGACGTTAAGATGAAAAAGCCAGTATTTAGCTTTCTTTCAGCTTCTTTTAGTAAAATAAAGTTTATTTGCTAGAAAGGTGGAGAGATATGCGTTGGCTTTTTCGTTTGATAGGGGCTTTCTTTTCTTTTGTTTTGCGTTTGTTTTGGCGCCTGGTTTGGATTGTTTTGCTTTTATGCACTCTTGCTTTTGGATTTCTCTGGTATCTGAACGGGGATTTTCAAGAAGCGCTAAAGCAAGCAGAGCGGTCAGTAAAAATTGGTCAACAAAGTATCGACCAATGGGAAAAAACAGGGCAACTGCCTAAGTTGAACCAGACAGATAGCCACCAGCATTCTGAAGGAAGATGGCCACAGGCTTCTGCTCGTATTTACTTGGATCCCCAGATGGATTCACGCTTTCAAGAGGCTTATGTAGAAGCGATTCAGAATTGGAATCAAACTGGTGCTTTTAACTTTGAAATTGTCACCGAGTCCAGTAAGGCAGATATTATGGCTACGGAGATGAATGACGGAGGCACTCCTGTGGCAGGAGAGGCGGAAAGTCAGAGCAATCTCTTAACGGGGCAATTCTTGTCTGTCACGGTGCGGTTGAATCACTATTATCTGTCCAATCCTAACTATGGCTATTCCTTTGAGCGTATTGTCCATACGGCAGAACATGAGTTGGGGCATGCAATTGGCTTGGACCATACAGATGAGAAGTCTGTGATGCAACCTGCAGGTTCCTTTTATGGTATCCAGGAAGAGGATGTTGAAAGACTTCGAAAATTATATGAGACCAATGAGTAGGGAACAATCTTTCCCTACTTTTTTGCTATAATGGAATTATGAACAACTTGATTAAATCAAAACTAGAGCTCTTGCCGACCAGCCCTGGTTGCTACATTCACAAGGATAAAAACGGCACTATTATCTATGTAGGAAAGGCTAAAAATCTGCGTAACCGCGTGAGGTCCTATTTCCGAGGGAGTCACGATACCAAGACAGAGGCCTTGGTATCTGAAATTGTGGATTTTGAATTTATTGTTACGGAGTCTAATATTGAGGCACTTCTCCTAGAAATCAACCTGATTAAGGAAAACAAGCCCAAGTACAATATCATGCTCAAGGATGACAAGTCCTATCCCTTCATCAAAATCACTAATGAGCGCTATCCTCGCTTGATTATCACTCGTCAGGTCAAAAAGGACGGAGGTCTCTACTTTGGACCTTATCCAGATGTGGGGGCAGCCAATGAAATCAAGCGATTGCTGGATCGGATTTTCCCTTTTCGCAAGTGTACGAATCCACCATCTAAGGTCTGTTTTTACTACCATATCGGTCAATGTATGGCCCACACCATCTGTAAGAAGGATGAGGACTATTTCAAGTCTATGGCTCAGGAGGTTTCTGATTTCCTAAAAGGGCAGGATGATCAAATTATCGATGACCTCAAGGGCAAGATGGCAGCGGCAGCTCAGACTATGGAATTTGAACGTGCAGCGGAATACCGTGATCTGATTCAGGCCATTGGAACGCTTCGAACCAAGCAACGGATCATGGCTAAGGATCTCCAAAATCGGGATGTCTTTGGCTACTATGTGGATAAGGGTTGGATGTGTGTCCAGGTTTTCTTTGTCCGTCAGGGCAAGCTCATTGAGCGAGACGTTAATCTTTTCCCCTACTACAATGATCCGGATGAGGATTTCTTGACCTATGTAGGACAATTTTATCAAGAAAAATCTCATCTAGTTCCTAATGAGGTGCTGATTCCGCAGGATATTGACGAAGAAGCTGTCAAGGCTTTGGTAGACACCAAGATTCTTAAGCCTCAGCGTGGAGAGAAAAAGCAACTGGTCAATTTGGCTATAAAGAATGCTCGAGTCAGTCTAGAGCAGAAGTTCAACCTGCTAGAAAAATCTGTCGAAAAGACCCAAGGAGCTATTGAAAATCTAGGACGTTTGCTCCAAATACCGACCCCAGTCCGCATCGAATCCTTCGATAACTCCAACATCATGGGAACTAGCCCTGTTTCTGCCATGGTGGTCTTTGTCAACGGAAAACCTAGTAAGAAGGATTACCGTAAGTATAAAATCAAGACCGTAGTCGGGCCAGACGACTATGCCAGTATGAGAGAAGTCATTCGCAGGCGCTATGGTCGAGTACAGCGTGAGGGATTAACGCCACCGGACTTGATTGTCATTGATGGGGGACAAGGTCAAGTTAATATCGCCAAGCAAGTCATCCAAGAGGAGCTGGGCTTGGATATTCCAATTGCTGGGCTTCAAAAGAACGACAAGCATCAAACCCATGAGCTGCTCTTCGGAGATCCGCTTGAGGTGGTGGAGTTATCTCGTAATTCTCAGGAATTTTTCCTTTTGCAACGCATTCAAGATGAGGTGCACCGCTTTGCCATTACTTTCCACCGCCAACTGCGCTCCAAAAATTCCTTTTCTTCACAACTGGATGGAATTGACGGTCTGGGACCTAAACGCAAGCAGAATCTCATGAAGCATTTCAAGTCTCTGACAAAAATCAAGGAAGCCAGTGTGGATGAGATTGTCGAAGTTGGGGTACCAAGAACAGTCGCAGAAGCTGTTCAGAGAAAGTTGAACCCGCAGGAAGCAGTGGAATTAGCTCAAGTGGCGGAAGAAAGAGTAGATTACCAAACGGAAGGAAACCACAATGAAACATAAAATCGCAATTTTATCAGATATTCATGGAAATGCGACGGCTTTAGAAGCAGTGATTGCAGATGCTAAAAATCAAGGAGTCAGTGAATACTGGCTTCTGGGAGATATTTTTCTTCCCGGTCCAGGTGCAAGTGACTTGGTAGCCCTGCTAAAGGACCTTCCTATCACAGCCAGTGTTCGAGGCAATTGGGATGATCGTGTCCTTGAGGCCTTGGATGGCGAATATGGTTTGGAAGATCCGCGAGAAATCCAGTCAATGCGCATGACCCAGTTTTTGATGGAGCGAATGGATCCTGCAACGATTGTCTGGCTACGAAGCTTGCCTTTGCTGGAAAAGAAAGAAGTTGAGGGGCTGCGCTTTTCTATCTCTCATAATTTACCTGACAAAAACTATGGTGGGGATCTACTGGTTGGGAATGATACAGATAAATTTGACCAACTGCTAGATGCGGAAACCGACGTGGCAGTCTATGGTCATGTCCACAAGCAGTTGCTTCGTTACGGCAGTCAAGGGCAACAAATCATCAATCCAGGGTCGATTGGCATGCCCTATTTTAATTGGGAGGCGTTAAAAAATCACCGTGCCCAGTATGCCGTGATAGAAGTTGAAGATGGGGAATTGGTAAATATCCTATTTCGTAAAGTCGCTTATGATTATGAAGCGGAGTTGGAATTGGCCAAGTCCAAGGGGCTTCCCTTTATCGAAATGTATGAAGAACTGCGTCGTGACGATAACTATCAGGGGCACAATCTGGAACTATTAGCAAGCTTAATAGAAAAGCATGGGTATGTAGAGGATGTGAAGGATTTCTTGGAGGCTATAAAGTCATAATATAAGATAGACTAGTTTCTTTAAGTAACTGAAAATTAATTGGAACTGGATGAGGGGATTCCTGTTTTAAATGGTTTTCTTCATTCGGTTGCTTATCCTTGTTCCAATTTCTTTCTATGAAAAATCTCTGCAAGCTCTTTCAAAATATGGTAGAATGGAAGTAGTAGAATTAGAAAAGGAAATCGATTATGAAATTTCTTGAATTAAATAAAAAACGTCATGCGACTAAGCATTTCACTGATAAGCCAGTTGATCCAAAAGATGTGCGTACGGCTATCGAAATTGCAACCTTGGCACCAAGTGCCCACAACAGCCAACCTTGGAAATTTGTGGTAGTACGTGAGAAAAATACCGAACTGGCAAAATTGGCTTACGGTTCAAACTTTGAACAGGTATCATCAGCGCCTGTAACTATTGCCTTGTTTACAGACACAGATTTGTCTAAACGTGCTCGTAAGATTGCCCGAGTTGGTGGTGCTAATAACTTTTCTGAAGAACAACTTCAATATTTCATGAAGAATTTACCTGCGGAATTTGCCCGTTACAATGAACAACAAGTCAGCGACTACCTAGCCCTCAATGCAGGTTTGGTTGCTATGAACTTGGTTTTGGCTCTTACAGATCAGGGAATCGGATCAAATCTGATTCTTGGTTTTGACAAATCAAAAGTCAACGAAGTTTTGGAAATCGAAGACCGCTTCCGCCCAGAACTCTTGATTACAGTGGGTTACACGGATGAAAAATTGGAACCAAGCTACCGCTTGCCAGTAGATGAAATCATCGAGAAAAGATAGAAAGAAGAAAAAAATGACAGCAATTGATTTTACAGCAGAAGTAGAAAAACGCAAAGAAGACCTCTTGGCTGACTTGTTTAGCCTTTTGGAAATCAACTCAGAACGTGACGATAGCAAGGCTGATGCTGAGCATCCATTTGGACCTGGTCCAGTAAAAGCTTTGGAAAAATTCCTTGAAATCGCAGATCGTGATGGCTACCCAACTAAAAATGTTGATAACTACGCAGGACATTTTGAGTTTGGTGATGGCGAAGAAGTTCTCGGAATCTTTGCCCACATGGACGTGGTGCCAGCTGGTAGCGGTTGGGACACAGACCCTTACACACCAACTATCAAAGACGGTCGTCTTTATGCGCGTGGGGCTTCAGATGATAAGGGACCTACAACAGCTTGTTACTATGGCTTGAAAATCATCAAAGAATTAGGCCTTCCAACTTCTAAGAAAGTCCGCTTTATCGTCGGAACAGACGAAGAATCAGGCTGGGCAGACATGGACTACTACTTCGAGCACGTAGGACTTGCAAAACCAGACTTCGGTTTCTCTCCAGACGCTGAATTCCCTATCATCAATGGTGAAAAAGGAAATATCACGGAATACCTCCACTTTGCAGGAGAAAATACAGGTGCAGCACGTCTTCACAGCTTTACAGGTGGTTTACGTGAAAATATGGTACCTGAATCAGCAACAGCAGTCGTTTCAGGTGATTTGGCTGACTTGCAAGCTAAACTAGACACCTTTGTTGCAGAACACAAACTCAGAGGAGAAATTCAAGAAGAAGCTGGCCAATACAAGGTGACCATCATTGGTAAATCTGCCCATGGTGCCATGCCTGCTTCAGGTGTCAATGGCGCGACTTACCTAGCTCTCTTCCTCAGCCAGTTTGACTTTGCTGGTCCAGCCAAAGACTACCTTGACATCGCTGGTAAAATTCTCTTGAACGACCATGAGGGTGAAAATCTCAAGATTGCTCATGTGGATGAAAAGATGGGTGCTCTTTCTATGAATGCTGGTGTATTCCGTTTTGATGAAACAAGTTCTGACAATACCATTGCCCTTAACATCCGCTATCCAAAAGGAACAAGTCCAGAACAAATCAAGTCAATCCTTGAAAACTTGCCAGTTGCTTCTGTTAGCCTTTCTGAGCACGGTCACACGCCTCACTATGTGCCAATGGAAGATCCACTTGTGCAAACCTTGTTGAATGTTTATGAAAAACAAACTGGTCTTAAAGGTCACGAGCAAGTTATCGGTGGTGGAACCTTTGGTCGCTTGCTAGAACGAGGTGTTGCCTATGGTGCCATGTTCCCAGACTCAATTGACACCATGCACCAAGCCAATGAATTTATCGCCTTGGATGATCTCTTCCGAGCAGCAGCAATCTATGCCGAAGCTATTTATGAATTGATCAAATAAAACGATAGAAGTCTGAGATTGTATGCTTAGACTTCTTTTTGGAGGGAAAGTAGATGTCTCAAATCGAAAGAATCAAGCAGGCTATTATGGCAGATCCGCAGAATGTCAGCTATACAGAGCGTGGCATTGAGCCTCTCTTTGCAGCGCCAAAGACTGCTCGCATCAATATCATCGGTCAGGCACCTGGACTTAAAACCCAAGAAGCAGGCCTTTACTGGAAAGATAAGAGTGGTGACCGTCTGAGAGACTGGCTAGGTGTGGATGAAGATACTTTTTACAATTCAGGATATTTTGCTGTTTTGCCTATGGATTTCTACTTTCCAGGGCATGGCAAGTCAGGTGATCTGCCACCGAGAACTGGCTTTGCTGAAAAATGGCATCCACAGCTCTTGCAAGAATTACCAGATATCCAATTGACCCTCTTGATTGGCCAATATGCCCAAGCCTACTATTTACAGGAGAAAGTCAGTGGCAAAGTGACAGAACGGGTAAAACATTACCAGAACTACTTGCCAACCTATTTTCCATTAGTTCACCCCTCGCCTAGAAATCAAATCTGGATGGCCAAAAATCCTTGGTTTGAGGCAGAAGTGGTGCCAGATTTGAAAAAAAGAATTAAAACTATTTTATAGTCAATGAAAATCAAAGAGCAAACTAGGAAGCTAGCCGCAGGCTGTACTTGAGTACGGTAAGGCGACGCTGACGTGGTTTGAATTTGATTTTCGAAGAGTATTAGGAGAAAAAGAATGAAAGAAATTTCCTTTGACGCATTTTACCAGCTTTACCAAAATGACCAACTTTCTCTAGTGGACGTGAGAGAAGTGGATGAGTTTGAAGCTCTTCATTTAGAAGGTGCTCAGAATCTTCCTCTGAGTCAATTAGCTGATACTTATGATCAATTGGACAAGGATCAGTTACATTATGTTATTTGTAAATCTGGAATGAGATCGGCGCGTGCTTGCCAATTCTTATCAGAACAAGGTTATGAGGTTATCAATGTACAAGGTGGCATGATGGCCTTTGAAGAACTTTAATACTCAATGAAAATCAAAGAGCAAACTAGGAAGCTAGTCGCAGGCTGTACTTGAGTACGGCAAGGTGAAGCTGACGTGGTTTGAAGAGATTTTCGAAGAGTATAAACATTAGAATTTTCTCCTACTTGGCGTGGACTGGGTAGGGGATGTTATTTTTAGACAATTCTCATTTTTAAGAATCTTGAAAACATTCAATATTTAATTCGTGAAGCTTTTTTCATACTCCTATTCATGATATACTAGGTCAGTATTTTATAAATATGAAGGAGATTTACATGGCTAAAAAAGGTGCCCTAACAGGTTTACTCCTGTTTGGAATATTTTTTGGTGCGGGGAACTTGATTTTTCCGCCTTCTCTGGGTGCTCTATCTGGAGAACATTTTCTTCCTGCTATCGCAGGTTTTGTCTTTTCAGGCGTCGGTATCGCCGTCTTGACTCTGATTATTGGAACGTTAAATCCTAAAGGATATATCTACGAGATTTCAACAAAGATAGCGCCTTGGTTTGCGACTCTTTACCTCTCAGTTCTTTATTTGTCAATCGGTCCATTCTTTGCTATCCCACGTACTGCTACAACAGCTTACGAAGTAGGGATTAGCCCCCTTTTGTCGGATGCAAATAAAGGTCTTGGATTGATTGTCTTTACCCTTCTTTACTTTGCGGCAGCGTATCTAATCTCGCTTAATCCATCAAAAATCTTAGACCGTATCGGTCGTATTTTAACACCAGTCTTTGCTATTTTGATTGTTATCTTGGTTGTTCTGGGAGCTTTCAAATACGGTGGAACAAGTCCTCAAGCTGCTTCAGCTGCTTATCAAGCTTCTGCCTTTGGTACAGGTTTCCTAGAAGGTTACAATACCTTGGACGCCCTTGCCTCAGTTGCCTTTAGCGTAATCGCAGTTCAAACCTTGAAACAACTTGGATTTTCAAGTAAGAAAGAATACATTTCAACCATTTGGGTTGTTGGTATCGTTGTTGCCCTTGCCTTCAGCGCTCTTTACATCGGTTTAGGCTTCCTTGGGAATCATTTCCCAGTACCAGCTGAAGCGATGAAGGGTGGAACACCAGGTGTTTACATCTTGTCACAAGCGACTCAAGAAATCTTTGGCTCAACAGCTCAACTCTTCCTTGCAGCTATGGTTACCGTAACCTGCTTCACAACAACAGTTGGTTTGATTGTGTCTACAGCTGAGTTCTTTAATGAGCGCTTCCCACAAATCAGCTACAAGGTTTATGCGACAGCCTTTACCTTGATTGGATTTGCCATTGCCAATTTGGGTCTTGATGCGATTATCAAGTACTCAATTCCAGTACTGGTTATCTTGTACCCAATCACGATTGCTATCGTTATGATTGTCATTGTCAACAAATTTGTTGCTCTTTCAAAACCAGGTATGCAGTTGACAATTGCTGTGGTTACAGCTATTGCCATTGCAAGCGTACTAGGAAGCTCATTTAAGGTTGAGTTTCTTGCAAATCTTGTCAACGCTCTTCCTTTTGCTAAGGCATCACTCCCATGGTTGGTGCCAGCCATTGTCGGAATCTTGCTCTCATTGGTTCTACCAAACAAGCAAGAAAGCGATGTTTTTGAAATGGAATAATCATTAAAATCACTTTTGTAGCCAAGTCTACAGGAGTGATTTTCTTTTTTTATCCGATGATAAATGTGTTATAATAGGTAGCAAAAGAGGTGAAGAAATGAATCAAACAGTAGAATATATCAAAGAACTGACAGCCATTGCGTCGCCAACGGGCTTCACTCGGGAGATTTCGGACTATTTAGTCAAGACTCTAGAAGGTTTTGGTTACCAGCCGGTTCGCACAGCTAAGGGTGGTGTCAATGTGACCATTAAAGGTCAAAATGATGAAGAGCATCGCTATGTGACTGCCCATGTGGATACGCTGGGGGCCATTGTCCGTGCTGTCAAACCAGACGGTCGTCTCAAAATGGACCGTATCGGTGGTTTTCCTTGGAACATGATTGAAGGAGAAAACTGTACCGTTCATGTAGCTAGCACAGGTCAAAAGGTATCAGGAACCATCCTTATCCACCAGACCTCTTGCCATGTCTACAAGGATGCAGGAACTGCAGAACGCACGCAAGACAATATGGAAGTGCGTTTGGACGCCAAAGTAACAAATGAAAAAGAAACTCGTGCCTTGGGGATTGAGGTAGGTGATTTTATCAGCTTTGATCCACGAACTGTGGTGACAGAGACGGGCTTTATCAAGTCTCGTCATTTGGACGATAAGGTCAGCGCAGCGATTTTGCTTAACCTGCTTCGTGTTTATAAGGAAGAGAAGATTGAATTGCCCGTAACAACTCATTTTGCTTTTTCAGTCTTTGAAGAGGTGGGACATGGAGCTAACTCTAATATCCCTGCTCAGGTGGTAGAGTATCTGGCTGTGGATATGGGAGCTATGGGAGATGACCAGCAAACAGACGAATATACAGTGTCTATTTGTGTCAAGGATGCTTCTGGACCTTATCACTATGACTTCCGTCAACACTTGGTTGCCTTGGCGAAAGAACAAGACATTCCATTTAAGTTGGATATCTATCCATTTTATGGTTCGGACGCTTCAGCGGCTATGTCTGCAGGGGCTGAGGTTAAACACGCTCTACTTGGTGCTGGTATCGAGTCTAGCCACTCATATGAGCGCACTCATATTGACTCGGTGGTTGCAACGGAGCATATGGTTGATGCTTATCTTAAGAGCGCATTGGTAGACTAATATGTGTTTGATTTGCCAGAGAATTGAGCTCATCAAGAAGGGAGAAAGTCCCTATTTTGTCAAAGAGTTGGAAACAGGCTATCTTGTGGTTGGAGACCACCAGTATTTTGCAGGCTATAGTCTCTTTCTAGCCAAGGAACATGTCACCGAATTGCACCATTTGAAAAAGGAGACAAGACTCCATTTTCTAGAAGAAATGAGTGTGGTCCAAGAGGCGGTTGCTAAGGCTTTTGCTGCTGAGAAAATGAATATCGAACTGCTAGGAAATGGCGATGCCCATCTTCATTGGCATCTGTTTCCTAGACGAAGAGGTGATTTGAATGGACACGGTCTTAAGGGACGTGGTCCAGTCTGGTGGGTTCCTTTTGAAGAAATGACAGCAGAAACCTGCCAAGCAAAACCGGATGAGATTAAAAGATTAGTCAAACGTTTATCGTTAGAAGTAGATAAATTATTAGAAATAAAGGAGTAGAAATGAAAAAAAGATACCTTGTCTTGACAGCCTTGCTAGCCATGAGTCTAGCAGCTTGTTCACAAGAAAAAGCAAAAAATGAAGATGGCGCAGCTAAGACAGAACAAACTGCTAAAGCTGATGGAACAGTCGGAAGTAAGGCTCAAGGAGCTGCCCAGAAAAAAGCAGAAGTGGTTAACAAAGGAGACTACTACAGCATCCAAGGGAAATACGATGAAATCATCGTAGCAAATAAACACTACCCATTGTCAAAAGACTACAATCCAGGGGAAAATCCAACAGCCAAGGCTGAGTTGGTCAAACTCATTAAAGCTATGCAAGAGGCAGGTTTCCCGATTAGCGATCATTACAGTGGTTTTAGAAGTTATGAAACTCAGACCAAGCTCTATCAAGATTATGTCAACCAAGATGGGAAGGCAGCAGCTGACCGTTATTCTGCCCGACCTGGCTATAGTGAACACCAAACTGGCTTGGCCTTTGATGTGATTGGGACAAATGGTGATTTAGTAACAGAAGAAAAAGCAGCCCAATGGCTCTTGGACCATGCAGCTGATTATGGCTTTGTTGTCCGTTATCTCAAAGGTAAGGAAAAGGAAACAGGCTATATGGCTGAGGAATGGCATCTTCGTTATGTCGGAAAAGAAGCAAAAGAAATTGCTGCAAGTGGTCTCAGTTTGGAAGAATACTACGGTTTTGAAGGCGGAGATTATGTCGATTAAAAATAAACTTTTCTCTTGCAATTCTAGATAAATAGTGTATAATAGATGAGTATGTGTAAAGCATACTTGTGGGAGGTAAAAATCTTTAATTACCGCCAAAACCACAAAGGAGGATTTAAAAATGGCTAAAAAAGTCGAAAAACTTGTAAAATTGCAAATCCCTGCTGGTAAAGCTACACCAGCTCCACCGGTTGGACCTGCTCTTGGTCAAGCTGGTATCAACATCATGGGATTCACAAAAGAGTTCAACGCTCGTACAGCTGACCAAGCTGGTATGATCATTCCAGTTGTTATCTCAGTTTACGAAGATAAATCATTTACTTTCATCACTAAAACACCACCAGCTGCTGTTCTTTTGAAAAAAGCTGCAGGTGTTGAAAAAGGGTCAGGTACACCTAACAAAACTAAAGTTGCTACAGTTACTCGTGCACAAGTACAAGAAATTGCAGAAACCAAGATGCCAGATTTGAACGCAGCAAACATTGAGTCTGCAATGCGTATGATCGAAGGTACTGCTCGTTCTATGGGATTCACTGTTGTTGACTAATCAATAACACCCCCAATATAACCCGCAAGACTTCATCATTTCGAGAAGTGACGTGGGAGATGAAAATCGATTGAACCACTTACAAGGAGAATAGAAAATGGCTAAAAAAAGCAAACAACTTCGTGCTGCTCTTGAGAAAATCGACAGCACAAAAGCATACAGCGTAGAAGAAGCTGTAGCACTTGCAAAAGAAACTAACTTTGCAAAATTTGACGCAACTGTAGAAGTTGCTTACAACTTGAACATCGATGTTAAAAAAGCTGACCAACAAATCCGTGGAGCAATGGTATTGCCAAACGGTACTGGTAAAACTTCACGCGTTCTTGTTTTCGCACGTGGTGCAAAAGCTGAAGAAGCAAAAGCTGCTGGTGCAGACTTTGTTGGTGAAGATGACCTTGTTGCTAAAATCAACGACGGTTGGTTGGACTTCGACGTAGTTATCGCTACACCTGACATGATGGCTCTAGTTGGACGTCTTGGACGTGTCCTTGGACCACGTAACTTGATGCCAAACCCTAAAACTGGTACTGTAACAATGGATGTTGCTAAAGCAGTTGAAGAGTCTAAAGGTGGTAAAATCACTTACCGTGCTGACCGTGCAGGTAACGTTCAAGCAATCATCGGTAAAGTATCATTTGAAGCTGAAAAATTGGTTGAAAACTTCAAAGCTTTCAACGAAACAATCCAAAAAGCAAAACCAGCTACAGCTAAAGGAACTTACGTAACAAACTTGACTATCACAACTACTCAAGGTGTTGGTATCAAAGTTGACGTAAACTCACTTTAATCAGTAGTTTATATCAGAGAACGAGTACGAAAGTGCTCGTCTTTTTGTCTTTAGTTTTATTTTGTGATATCCCAGGATACCGCTTCGTAGAGACTAAGAAACTTCCAAATGGCGATGTAGAACACGTTTATGAGAAAGTTAAGACAAGTCATAAGGATAAAGACGGAAACGAAATTCCAAACTATCCAACAGAAGACGGTGACCAATCTAAGAAAGATATTCCAGATTACCGCTTCGTAAAAACTAAGAAACTTATAAATGGCGACATCGAACATGTCTACGAAAAAGTAACACCACCAGCTCCAACACCTTCACCTGTTCCTCAACCAAACCCAGGTAATCAAAATACAACTACTTGGACTGATGAGAATGGAAATCCATTGAAACCAACTGAGCCAGGTTCTAAAGAACCAGGAACAATTTCAGGTTACGAATATGTGAAGACTGTGACAGATCCAAATGGAAATATCAGACATATCTTCAGAAAAGTTCAAACACCAACTTCAGTTGAAGCAAGTCAACCAGTACAACCAGTTTCTCCACAAGAGCCAACAAGCCCTGAGAAACCAGTAACTCCAGACATGCCAGTAGTACCTTAGCAACCAAAATAACCAGCAACACCTAAATATGTTGAAGGTCAAAAAGAGTTGCCAAATACTGGAACAAAAGATAATGCAAGCCTAGCAGCACTTGGACTTCTCGGAGTATTGAGCGGATTTAGTCTTGTATCTAGCAAGAAGAAGGAAGATTAATTAAAATCTTTCTGATGAAAGAATATAGTAGAAAACCAATGATGTAAAAGTCATTGGTTTTTGAAATTTCCAAATATTTTCTGAGAATAGCCTTGCTAATAATCGATAAAAAATAGTAAAAATTTATCTTCGTATTACTAAAAAGAGAATAAACACTTAAAATATAAAAATATATTTATTATTATAAAGAAGAAAATAAGTTTGAAATGTGAAATTTACTTACTATAGAGCAAATTTTTAGTCGAATTGCTTGCTTATAATATAAGAGTGTGATATCATTAAAATGTATCTAAAGTACGAATATTCGACATAAAAAACATTGTTATGTTAAATGTTTAAAAATGCCGAATTTTTTGTGCATAAGTACATTAAAAATGAAATAAATTATAAGGAGGTTGTGGGTCTAAATGAAAGGCAAGCAACAACAAGATTTTAGAGTAGAAAAGTACATCCGTTATGGTATCCGGAAATATAGCTTTGGAGCAGCATCAGTAGCAATTGCAGCTGGTTTGATGTTCCTTGGAAATGGTGCGGTATCAGCAACGGAAGTTCAAGGTGCTGAAACATCAGTAGCTGCAGCTACTGCCCCAGCAAATCAAGCGGATTCTAATAAAGAGAAGGAAGCCGTTAAGCCAGAAACTAAAGTAGAGGAAGCTAAACCAGAGGTTAAAGCAGAAGAAGCTAAAAAAGTAAATAAAGCTGTCCTAGAAGCAAGTATTGCTACTTTGGAGTCTAAACTTTCAACTGCTAAATATGCAGATGCTACAGTAGTAAGCTCAGCTAAGGAAGTATTGGCAGCAGCTAAAGCAACTCTTGCAAAAGCAGATGCTAGTCAAGCTGATGTAGATGCTCAAGCAGAAACTGTATCAGCATTGAGTACTGTAGTTACTGAGTCAAATACTGCTGGTTTCGATAAAAAGAAAGCAGCTGAAAAAGAAGCTGCTAAAGCAGAAGTTGAAAAAAAAATCTACTCCAGCAGAAAAAACTCTTTCAGAAGCTAAATCAGCGCTTGACAAAGCTTCATCAGAAGCAGATGTAACAAACAGACTTGCAAAATCTGAACTTTCTAAGAAGGAAGTGAAGGAAGAAAATAAAGCAGCTGTTGAAGCGGCAGTAGCTAAAAACCAAGCAGTTTTTTCTGAAACAAAAGCTCTTTTAGCTGAAAAGAGCGTAACAAAAGAACAAGTAGATGCTCAATTGGAACGCCTCAACGAGTCTATTCTTGCAGTTTACAATGAATTGAAAAACGCAGGAATCGGTCGTGATGGTAAGTTCGCAGTCAACTTGGAAGACGCTCAAACAACAGCACTTAAAGATGCAACAGCAGAAACAGGTGCGAAATGGTTGGAACAAAATGGTTATAAATCTTTAGCTGAAGCTCCTAAATATATCAAAGGAAATGCAGATGATGATAAAGCCATTAAAAACCTAAACAACCAAATTCAATGGTTGGATTTTGGAGATGATACGGCTTGGACAAACAGAAAAGCAAATAAACAACTTCAAGTAGGTTCAGTTTATAAAAAAGAATTGATGCCTGGATACATTGTAAAAATGACTGTTAAGGAATTGAAACCATTCCATGCAACAGAAATTTATAAAAACCGTGTAGCTGGAACTAGTCATGAAGCATCATATAAACCGAATGAAGAAAATATCTTTAACCAGGTTACTAAAAATCCATTTTCTACAGGTATCAGTGGTAATCAACAAACTGGATATACACACGTTAAAAACGCTGGATTAGATACAGGTTCAGCAAAAACAACGATTGCAGGTACTGATGATAGTGGCACAGGACGTGATGGTCAAATCGTTGGTGTCAAGTTTGCTATTGAAGCTACATACAATGGTAAGCCGGTTAAACCTGGTATCGTTATGACATCAGGGGAAGATATCGGTAGTTTAGAGACAGAAATCTATACAACGAATGGTACACCTTGGGAATTAGCAGGAGTTGTTGGTTCTACTAATGGTCATACTGATATGTATAAACCACACCCTAACTTTAACAGATTAAATGAGTGGGGTGGAAATTTAAACAAATGGACTACTGAAGAATTACGAAATGCTATTGATGGCAAAATGTTTGCTACTAAAGATGCAGCAACTGCAGGTTTAGGATCACAAGTGTTCGGAGGCTATACGAACGGAGACTCTGCTACGCCAGTAGTGTCTACTTCAAATGTAACTGAAGTAGGATTTTATATCATGTCTTCTGGACAACAATCATCTATGATTGGTATTAAATTCTCTGACTTTGGAGATCTTCCAGAATCATATGGAACAGCTGAACACTATTTAAGAACTCAAGCTAAAGACTATATAACAGGTCAAATTAACCAAATTCAGCAACCTTACCTAGGGACTGTCAAAGCTGATATCGATTCAGTATCTGGTACACGTGTTCGTGGTGTCGATTCAGATGATACAAAAGAGCAAGGGGATGAAGGTGTAGCTCAACTTATTGCTCCAGAAGATGTGCATATTAACAAAGATAACGGTGAACCAGAAGTTAAACTTGTACAAGCTGCAGATAATACTTACCGTGTTAAAGTGATTGCATCAGCAAATGGTAATGACAACTATGATGGTACAGTAGGCCCTGCTTATGTGCGTGGATTTATCGATTTCAATGGGAATGGTAAATTCGATGAAGGTGAAGCTTCTGAAGTTGTTACAGTAAATGGTAACCAACAAACAGTAGAACTAGTTTTCAAAAATACTCAAGTTATTGATACTACTAAAGATGCAGTTAACTTCCGTACGCGTATTGCGACAGATAGAAAACAAATTGAAAAACCAGTGGGAATTGCTTTCTCAGGTGAGGTTGAAGATAACCAAATCCAAGTATCTATTCCTCCACGTGGAGATAAGGAAGAAACAACTGGTAAACAAGGTGAGACTCAATCTGTAGGTATTGAATTTGTATCACATGCTCTAGGAGATGATGCATCAAATCTTGGATCAAACAATGGTAAAACTACGTTTAATTCATATGGTAAACTAGATTACTCTGAACAAGCGAACTCAATTAGTGCAGAAACAACTAAGAAAAAACAACCTCAAGGAGTTATGATTGTAGATCCAAGTGGAAACTTGGTGAAATCATACACTAAAGCAGGTCAAGGGACTTATACAGTATTAGAGGACAAAGTAATCTTTACTCCTGAAGCAAACTTTATTGGAACAGCTGATGGTGTTGTATTACGAGCAGTAGATGCTAATGGTCATTCAACTGGATGGACAGCACTTACGGACCAACATGATGTAGAAAACATTAATGATGGGACACATACTACTGGAACTAAAACTATGGATGCTGTTTATATTCCAACAGTAACTCCAAAAGAAATCACTGCAGATCCAGAAACATCAACAGATGTACAAGGTAAAGAACAGAAGAAAACGCCAACGTTTACAGCAGGTGCAGGGACAGAAAATCCAACACCAGTAACACCAAGTGCACAATACCCAGCTAAATTAGTAGATCCAAAAACTGGAGATAAAGTTGATTCTGTAACTGTAGAGGGAGAAGGAACTTACACAATTAACCCAACAACTGGAGAAGTAACATTCCAACCACTTCCAACATTTACAGGAACTGCAACAGGAGTAGGTGTATCCCTAACAGCACAAGTAGGTCAAGATAAAGACGGCAATCCTGTAATGGCTACAGCTACTACTACTTATACACCAACTGTAACAGCGGTAACACCAACAGCGGATCCAGCTACTTCAGCAGGAGTACAAGGTGAAACTCAAAAAGGAACACCAACATTTACAGAAGGAAATACAGAAGTACCAATTAAAGAAAACTCTGTAAAACTATTGAATCCAGATGGAACAGAAGCAACAGGACCAGTAGATGCTCTAGACCCAAGTGGTAAAAAAGTTGGGGAATACACAGTAAACCCAGCTACAGGTGAAGTAACATTCACACCAACTGATAAAACTTACACTGGTAAAGTAACACCAGCTAAAGTTCAAGCAGAAGATAAAAACGGAACTAAAGTTTCTACAACTTACACGCCAACAATCGTAGGGGTAACACCAACAGCAGACCCAGCTAAATCTGTCGATATTCAAGGTGCAACTCAAGAAAATACAGTTTCATTTGAACCTGGTAAGACTACAATTGCTGGAGAAGAAAAAACGGTAGAGATCGATCCATCTACTTACACTCTTCTTGGTGAAGATGGACAACCAGCTACAGAAGTACCAGCTAAAGATCCGAATGGAAAAGTAATTGGTAAATACACTCTTAAAACTGTAGATGGAAAAGCTGTTGCAGTATTTGAACCAACAGACAAAACATACTCTGGAGAAGTTCAACCAGTAAAAATCCAAGCTAAGGATAAAAACGGAACAGCTGTTGAAACAACTTACACACCATTAATTACACCAGTAACACCAACCGCGGAACCAGCTGAAACAACAGATATCCAAGGTAAAGAACAAACTGGTAAACCAACATTCACTCCAGGTAATCCAAATGTTCCAATGGATGATGAAGTGCCAGCAACATTCGAAGATGGATCAAAAGAAAAAGTTATTCCAGGCGAAGGAACATACACAGTGGCACCAGATGGCACAGTAACTTTCACCCCAGAAAAAGGATTCACAGGTAAAGGAACAGGCGTAACAGTTAAACGTGTAGATAAGAATGGTACACCAGTCACAGCTAAATACACCCCAACAGTAACACCAGTAACTCCGACAGCAGAACCAGCTGAAACAACAGATATCCAAGGTAAAGAACAAACTGGTAAACCAACATTCACTCCAGGTAATCCAAATGTTCCAATGGATGATGAAG